>JAJSZS010000042.1 GCA_030262725.1 Candidatus Desulfofervidus auxilii
TAGGAGAGCTATAGAAGTAGCTAAAGTGAACTTATGGCTTGAAGCTATTAAGCTATCACCAGCCGATTTCAGATACGACAGACTACCAAAAGAAACCAGCCATATATTACCAAGCTTGGAAACGAATTTTAGATACGGGGATTCTTTAATCGAATTACCGCAAGATTATGCTATTAGACTTTTAGAAATGAAATTTAAGGATAAAATTGTCCAGCTTTATAGCCTTAGAGATCGATATATTGAAGATCCATCTAGAAGCGAACTTGTAGACAAGATAGAGAATATAAAAATTGAAATTAGATTAGAATTAGATAAAGTGTTCAAGAAATTTTTAAGTAAAAAAGAAATATCTCAATCAGTTTTAAAGAAGTTAAAGCCGCTTCATTGGATCTTAGAGTTTTGGTTTGTATTTTTTGATAAGGATGGAAATGTACTACCTGAATCAAAGAGAGGATTTGATATAATAATAGGAAATCCACCCTACGGTAGAATAAAGCAACTTCTAAAAACCAAAGAAGAAAAGTTAGCCTTTTCAAAAATATATAATAATCTATTTTATTATCAAAGGGGAAATTATAATTATTATAAGTTGTTTTTAGAAAAATGCTTCTTCTTATTGAAAAACACTGCACTTTTTTCGATGATCTTTCCAACGGCATTCTTGGGAGAGGATAATTCTAAGCTTCTTAGAAAGTTATTTTTTGAAAAAGCTAGAATAATAAAAATACTTCAGTTTCCAGAAAAAACTAAAGTATTTGAGGATGTGACACAAGACGTCATTATATTATTATATCAAAAAATTGAAGTAAAAAATGATTATAAAATTTTAATAAAAACAAATATTTCTAGAGAAGAATTAAGCCGACTATTTGATTTAAAATTTCTTGAAATAAGGAAAAGTGAAATTAAGGAAATATCAGAAGATTATCAAATACCAATTTTTAATAACCCTGAGGAAGAATGGAAAATACTAAAGAAAATATCTACTTTCCCAATATTTAAAGGAAACAAGAAAATACCAGCTATTGGTGAAATTGGAGTTGGTCATCTAGACGAAACCATTGATAAAGAATTTATTAGCAAAGAACCTACAGGAGATATACTTGTAAAAGGAATACACCTAGATAGATATTTCGTTGATTTGGATCCCGAAGGTCCCCAGCCTAGGTGGATTAAAAATAAGGAAGAATTTTTTAAAAAGAAACCGAAAGCGGAGGAAATATATAAAAGGGATAAAATAATTGGCAGAAATACGATAAATAGAAAACTGAAGCCAAGATTACGATTTACTTGGCTAAAAAAAGGATATGTAATTACAAATGCAATTAAATATATACTTATCAGTGATGAAACATTAAACCCATATTATATTATAGGATTACTAAACTCTTCATTACTAAATTGGAACTTTGAACTTTTCTCCAGTCAAAATAATATAAGAAACTATGAAATTGAAAGACTACCTATCATAAGGGCGAAGCCTATACAGCAAAACCCGCTTGTTAACTCCGTCAAGAAAATCATCTTATTAAAAAAATTAACATATCAATTTATTAAAAAATGGAAAGAATGGTCGATTAAACTTAAAAATATGGAAAAAACGTTAATGGAAATTCTAAAAAACGATGCTCAGGCTCTCAGAAAAGGACTAAGGAGTAATTCTTGGACTTTAAATGTATCGTTCTATCCAAACAGTGAGAATGAAGTCTTAGACTCAGAGTTTTCAAAGTTTAAAGTAATAGGAAGTTCGATATCAAACAAAATTAAGATTTATGGTCTAAACGAAGAAAATGAAGAAAATTTAATTTATGAAATTGAGTTCGAGGATAGAGATCTAATGTTACATGTTTATTGTTCTATTCTTGTAGCTTTGGAGTCTAAAGCTAGGATAAAGACCCTTCGTCATCTCTTATCTAAGACTAAGGTACCTATAATAAGAGAGATTAACAAAAACTTAAAAGAGTCAACTATGAATATTATTAGAATGGTCAAATACGAATTTTCTAAATGGCTTAAAGAAGAGAATATAGAGAATGTTGAGACGGATATAATAAGGGTTGATAACGTTATCCGAGATATAGATGCAAAAATAGATGCTTTAGTATTTAAACTATATGGTTTAGATGAGAGAGAAATAAAAGTTATTTTCAATGCTTTTTAGAGCACTATAGAAGTTTAGAATAAATAATAATAAATGCTGATCAGAAATAAACCCCTTTTCGTCTATTTTTCATTCTTTCTTAATCCTAAAAATATTAATAACCTTAAAAAATAATATATCTTATATTAGAGATATCTATCATATTAACATCTTGGCAAGATCCAAAAGAAGTGGAAGTATGTCTACTAAATGGATGCTAATCTCAGAAGTATGGAGTTTGAATAAAACAGCTCGATGGATAGGGGATGCTCTAACTGCTCTGACTCTTTTAAAGTTTAAAATGCGGGGGCTTAGAGTAGATGAAAATGAGAAAGATTTAAAGGAAAGAATATTAAAAGTAAGAATAATAATAAACAATCTTTTAAAAGAAATAAAGTTTATATTAAAGTCTGGTTATGGGCCCTCCCCGCTTCTTAAAGCTGTTCAAGAGGAATATGGATACGCTAATCTTAAAAGAGTTGAAAAAAGGTTAGGAAAAATCTTAGAAATTTTAAAGCATATAGAGAAGGGGAATTATAGTGAAGAAGATTTTGAGGAAATTGAGAGAATGTTAGAATGTATAGCTTATGAAGCATCAACTCTATCTGAGGAACTTATAACTCAAACTGGACGGTATTAGCACTATGAGCACGACATTTCTCAATAAAATAAAGGATGACATATACTCTGATATAATATTCTTAAAGAAAGCATATAATACAATTTGTATAGATGATTTAAAAGATATTAAAATCTCTGGTTTAGCAAATAGGTTTACAGTTAAGCTGAGCATGATAGAGGAATATCTTAATAACGAAGTACCTAAACTGATTAAATACTTATTTTATATTGAGAAAAATAAACAGGCCTATAAAGAATTATATACCCGAATATTATTTAAGCTTCGATCAATAAAACAGATTATCTACATTTTTCACATCATCTATGGATTAGTTACTCTAAGAGAAAAAGCCAAAAAGAAAGTTTCTCGGAGGTATTTAAGTTTAGCAGATGAATATATAGATTTGATGTCAAAGGAAATGGGTTTTCCCAAAAATCTATTGTTTATTCTTACGCCAGGAAATTCATATGCAACTATTCCCATATTAGAAGAAAAGATAAGCGTTATCATGCTTCCATTTACAAATCTTACTAAGCCTTGGAAATGGGTTTTACTTTCTCATGAATTGGGGCACATATATTTTCGTTATAGTAGAAAAAATATAATTATGAAAACTCTACCAATAATAGAGGAAAAGTTGAGAGAAAGTATATATGAAAAAGAAGGTATTAAGAATTATATAAAATTATGGAGTAGATACTGGCTGGAGGAAATAGTTTCTGATATCATAGCTACAGGTTTATGTGGTCCTGCCTTTCTAAAAATGCTTATCTTAGAGGCCATTGAGCATGATCCAACACATGTGCATGCTAGTCACCCACCGCTAGATATAAGAGCTCTAGCACAAATCGAATATATGTGTCTTGTTAAAGCACCTAATAAACTTATACAAACCATGAAAAATGCTTGGAAAAAATTTAGAAGCGGAGTTAAGGAAGCGTCGTCGCTTCCAGAGTATATGAATGAAGAACTAGTAAAACGAATTTTACCTCCTCTGGCCGACATTATCCCGAGACCATTTATAGTTTCAAACTGGGATAAATTTGAGAGAATAATATATAATTTTCCTAAAATAAAAGACGAAGATATTAGATTTATAATTTTAGCAATGGCTTTAAGCGATATACATAAAGAATTATAGTGGTGGTCCAACTATATCTATCTCCCTTTCTGCAAAAATTGCGTACTCATCTGCGTACTTTATAGTTATAGGCATTTTCAGTTTTTTAATTACTCCCTCCCAGTGAAGGAAAGAAAGATAGTAAATTTCCTTAATAACATCTTGGAGAGAGTAATTAGTTTCATCATTACTAATTATCTCTATAAGAAGTGGCTTAGCTAATCCTTGTTTCAAAAGAGGCCAACCAACGCTAGCTAATAATCCCATACGATTATTTAATTCCACCATTACGCCTGATGGACAAGGTAATAAATTACCCTTACTATATTTGAAAATTCTGTAAGGTGTCGTTTCTTTAATGGAAACTAGGGTTACTAAAACTTTTAATCCTCTTTGCTTAAGTAGTTCTATTGCGTTATCTATACCCAATTTTTCACTTTGATAAACATCGCCATCTCTATGTATTAAAAGATGAATAGGTCTATCTTTAGGTAGAATCTTTATGTTTTTCATAATAAGATGTATTATTAAATCGCTCATAATATTACTCTCAATCTTAGATCCTTTAAGTGGGATACTAATTTCGTTAATGTAATTTCCTTTTTTATTAATTAGAGAAACTGTAGCAACTTTACTCGGCCTTGTGTCTATTCCTATATATAAGTCTCCCTTTAGATTTTTGCCTAAAAGCCATGGACGAATACCTATTTTTCCAAGAAACCCGCAAACTAAGTTAAGTATAGAATTAAAATATATATGCATCTCTTTATCTCGCAGATTATATTTCTTTAACACTAAGTCTTTAGTAGTCATCTGGCACGGAACATCTTGAAATACTCTTTTAAATTCAAAGTATAAGGGGTCATTAGTGCTCCTTAGAATACAAAGGACAGCCTTTACTTTATTCTTATATTCAGAAAAATTTTTCCTTATCTCAGTAGTGTCACCATTTGAATATTCCCAGAGATATAATCTCTTTTTAGGTGGAAGTGTAACATGAAGATATTTCTTAGCAATACGTCTGATATCTAAATAAAATTTCTTGACTTGCTCCTCAGCCAAGTATTCACGAGGATAAGCTAAAACTAATCTTTTTTCGTAAAAACTAATCTTACCTTTTGCTGGGCCAAATTTCTTTAGCTTACTCCTAAAGAAAACTGTGTAGTTCTGAAAACCCCCTTCATTTTCTAGGTTAAAAGATTTCTGATGCCCAAAGCGCAAATCAGGTGGTTTTAATTCTATGTATTTAAAAATTGCTAGATCCTCTAAAAATTCAATCCTTGGAATATTGGGAAATGAAGATATGTAAAGCGGATTTATTACGTTAAAAAACCGTTGTATCTGTTTAAGTCTACGATCAACTGTTAAATAGATCTCGCTTTTTATGTCTTGAGATTCTCCTTCAAGATCCTTGGTTCTTAAAACTAGATACGCCATACTTGGAGCGAAGTAGATACCTCCTTCAGTTTCAAGAAGAGGTTCATTATCATCTATCTTATCTGCTATTTCAGGTAAATTTTTATAATCTCGATACCAGCTCTTGACAGAATACCATTTTCCATTTTTTTCTATCACTTCGTCTCTGCCTGCCTTTAAATCTTCTCTTAATCTTAATACTTTTCTCACACTAAGAGTAATAGTATTTCCTTTAACTTGACTTACAGTAATATAACGTCCTTCCTTGAACATAGCTTTAATCTTTTCAGGCCCATACTTAGATAGTAAAATTAAAAGGTTATCATTATGTACAACGCGAGTTATCGGGTCTAAAACTAGCCATATAAAGTTGTTTATCACTTCGTATCTAAAGAATACCCCCCTATAAATTTTATATCTTCCAGATTTTCCATCTACTATTTTATCACAAGAAAGACTGTAATACTTATTATAAGCAACTCTCCAAAATCCATGGTATTCAAGTTTCTGTCTAGTTAAATTATAAAACAGTCTCTTTGCCGATGTCGGGTACTTGTTAAGACTTTCACCCTTCATATCTAACTTAAGAATAAAGCCATTTATCCTGATTTCTTTAGGAGACTCAGGTGGATTGAAGACTAAAATATAATTTTCTTCCTCTGTAGGACAATATCTTACCGATAGAGTATTGAGCTTAAAAGAAATCTTTTGGCACAATTCTTTAAGCACTTTAAATCTATCTTGTCTACGTCCTAAATTGGAAATCTTGTATCCATATGCTATTATTCCTAATTGAGATAGAGGCCTTTTTGCTTTAAATAAATTAAGCCTATATTCATTTTTCAAGTTCACTTAAATCTCCATAATAAATAGCATTTACTCTACTAATATGTTTCACTCTTATTTGACGGGCGAGCGAGCAGTATGTTAATTATTTCCTTGACTTTAGATATAATAAGACACCTATGACAAAGAATACAATGAACAACATAAATTCTATGGCTATAACATTATATACGTATTGTGAGATAAAAAAGGCTACTAATGGTGAAATAGTTCCGTATACGGTAAATAATAAATATATTCTTAGCATGTCGATAAGGAAAAGGGTAGCCACAATGAAGCATGCAACCGATAAAGCTTTCAGCAAACCGTATTTAACGAGCACAAAAGCAAAAAATATTACAGACAATATAAGATATATTATTATGTCTATTCTAGGATATGTTATTTTCTCTTTTACTGTTACGATAATCTCATTGCTAGTACTTTCCAAATATTCAGATGACCCTTTAAAATAAGCTTTAATTCTCCATTTTCCAGCCTTGTTAAGACTTAACTGATAAGAATATTCACCTAAACTATTTGTGAAAACTATTCTCTCATCGACATTTCCGTCCGGGTCTGTAATTATTATTGATATCATTTCTCTCATAGACGGAGTCAATTTGCCAGATACTACAATTTCATCGCCTTCTGATATTTCATCCTTATTAGCTTGACAGGTTATTGAAGAATTAGCTTTAGAAACATAAATATATTTGTAATAACTTTTGTAATATCGATATCCCGTTTCAGCAGAATACGTTATATAGATATTTACCTTATTTCCCTCTGAATATTTAGGTTTCAATTCAAATGTATATTTATTTATGTCACCAGGATTTATTATGTCTGTCTCATACTTATCATTACCTAAGATTTCGAAGATATACGATGATATTATTTTAACTTCTATATCCTTAATTTTAGTTTCCCCTTTATTTATAATCTCAACAGTAAAATTAAAGGGACTAAATACCGTAACATTAGTTGGATAGTAAAAAAGAATGCTTACATTGGGTTTATAAGCATACTCATAAATATCAAAATATTCGAAAAAATATAATCCCCAGTTAAAATCATATGATTTATCTACTGCGTATCCATCAATATCTATAGATATACTACTCTCATACATTTTTCCTGGCTTAATGAGCGAATCTTCTCTAGGCTTAAATGTAAAGTTAAATTCTAGAATATCTCCTTTCTCTTTAAACATTTTATCTATATTATAAGTAACCTTCTCTCCTATTCCAATTTCAAGAGAAATATAAGATATGTAAATATACTTGTGATTTCCTAATTCGTCTATTCTCAAAGTACATTTAACAATATATGGTTCATTCAAAATTCGTACATCATCTAACTCTAAAATTACGCTAATTCTCGCCTTACCATTAAAACTACCCCATGAATATGAAAACAATTTATTTATAGGTTTCGAATCATATCTTTGTAACAAAACTAAACTAATTATTGAAAAAGAAAATAAAAGAAAGATAAATAATCTTTTTTTCATTATTCATCTTCCCAATATCTATTATAATATTTTTATGAAACAAAAATATATAAATATTTGTATATTTGATCTCAAAAATAATTTAGAAACAAAATATACAAATAAGGATAGTTTGCGGGGTTCATAGCAATTAAAAATCACTTATTTTCTTAGTCAACATCTTTAATAATACTCATTTAACTTTTTCCATATTTTTCTATATAATATTACTGCACCTATATGTGTGCATATTTTTTTCTCCCTAATTTTTCCATATCGATTTAAGAAGCATGTGCAGAAATATTTCTGTGATTTAGGTAGATAGTTTACATAATAGTATGGATAATAGTCTCCCAACTCCCTATAGCCTTTAACTATCCATGTTTTACCGCTATATTCTACACCCAACATATATCGTGTAAGACATCTAATATACCAGCTTTCACTCTTATCTGAAAAACTCATATGCATATATCGCAGTACCTCCAATATCCTTAAAACATATTCTCTATTTAAGTTAAATTTCTGGCATACAACTATAGAAAAAGTGGTATCCGTAACATAGTCGAAACGATGTCTAATAATATATCTACTTAGCTTTAAAGCCCTTTTTAAGTCTCTCATATATTCTCAATCCTCTCGATGTTAAGACTATCTGACCTTGCCTATGTTCCAGCAAATTATAGTTTAAAGCTTTAGTC
>JAJSZS010000043.1 GCA_030262725.1 Candidatus Desulfofervidus auxilii
CATTAAAATAGTGGGTATATCTGCTTACATTGCTTTTATACTCTTTTCTTTCATAACTGGATTTAATCCTGGAAAACAGATAGGTAAAAATTTCATTACTTTTTCAGTGGATATGCTTGAAATCCTGCCATGTGCGTTTGTTTTAATAGGTTTGTTTGAGATATGGGTGAAAAAAGAAACTGTTGAAAAGCATTTTGGAAAAGAGTCAGGTATTAGAGGGTATATATGGGCGGTATTACTTGCAGGCACTACAGTTGGTGGTTTGTATGTAGCTTTTCCTGTTGCATATTCTTTGTATAATAAAGGAGCAAAGCTTAGTGTTATTTTCACATACATAGGGGCTTCTGCAATTTGTAGGGTTCCAATGACGATATTTGAAGCATCTTTTATGGGAATAAAATTCTCAGCAATAAGATTATTAGTATCTTTGCCATTAGTGATTATATCTTCAATTTTATTAGGTGCTTATTTGGAGAAAAGAAATTACAAAATAATGGAGGAACAAAATGGCTGAAAATATATTTTTGATAAAAACGTAAACTTATAATTTTAAGAGAAAGAGGAGAAGAAAATGACGGGGAGAACATGGAAGAATGTAAACCCCTCAGATGCTGAGAAAATCAAGGAATATTTACTCAATGAAGGAGGAGTAGGTGAAGAAGTCAAAGCACCTTATGAAAAGTGGCGGGTTAGATTTTCTGATTCCAATTTTACTTACTACAAGAAAGGAACTCTTTACAGTACACCCTCAAATTCAAAGGATCCGGCAGTATTCAATGCGTGGCAATATATAGATTCTGTGGTAGGTTCTGCTTATGTTTTGCCCACCAAAGATTTTCTTATTGGTTTAGATGAGACAGGAAAGGGCGAAGTAATCGGACATACAGTTTTAACTGGTGTAATCTTCCCTAAGGAACTCTTTAAGGACGTGGATTTACTAATAGGTTCAGCAGATACTAAAAACAGACATAAATTTGAATACTGGGATGAAATTTTCATTAGACTGGATAAACTAAGGAACAAAGGTCTCAATTTTATCTATGAGAAAATCCCACCTTGGTATGTTGATAAATATAATTTGAATAAAATTATGGATGTGAGTTATCAGCGAATACTCTCTATTTTCTTTCGAAGAGTTGAGATTTCACAATGCAGGATTGTATTGGATGATTATGGGATAGGAGACACTTTGAAGCGATTTTTAAACTTTTTAGAAAAACAGGGAGCAGAAATTATTGTTACCAAAAACTCAGAAGATAAATATCTTGAAGCAAAAGTTGCATCTCTTATTTCAAAAAGGCAACGAGAGGCGGTAATAAAAGCCATAAATGAAAATCCTGAATTTCAAATAAACGGACAATCAGTAGGTTCTGGTAATGCAGGAGATCCAAAAACTAATGCTTGGCTTAAAGCTTGGTGGAAAAAATACAAATCGTGGCCGTGGTTTGTAAAAAGATCTTTTAAAAATGTAAGAAGAATCGAAGGAAAAACAGGAGAAGTAAAAAAGATTTTACCGCCTATTGATGAGAAGCTATTATCTGATGAATTTTTAAAAGCTTTCAATAAAGGCAAGCTCTCCATTCAATCTCTTTCATTAGTTTGCCCTTATTGTGGTGCAATCTTAAAAAGTGTAGAATT
Organism: Candidatus Desulfofervidus auxilii; assembly: GCA_030262725.1. NCBI lineage: Bacteria > Pseudomonadati > Thermodesulfobacteriota > Candidatus Desulfofervidia > Candidatus Desulfofervidales > Candidatus Desulfofervidaceae > Candidatus Desulfofervidus > Candidatus Desulfofervidus auxilii. The sequence continues at coordinate 1,639 of JAJSZS010000043.1, forward strand.
TGTAAGTTTTAAGAAAAATGGAAGAGAAATAAGTGGAATAAAATGCGTGAATAAGGAGTGCAGTAGAATCATTGAAAATGCTGGAATGACCCTCCGATATTACTGTGGATATGTTTTACCAGATAGTAATGCTATCCAAAGGCAGGTGATATCAAGAGACCTTAGGAGCTCAAGATTTTTTGAAAACTTTACAGTTATTCTTTCGCCAGTGGTCAGAAAAGAATGTGATGGAACTCCAAGAGGAAAGAAAGAATTTGAAGAATTAGCCAAATTTGATTCTATAGGAAGAATAAGATTAGAAAGCCCTGGAAAAATAGAAGATATTCCAAAAGAACTATCAAGAGATAAAAGGGATGAAAGGATAATTGAAGATTGTATCAAACACAATGCTATATTGGTGACAGGTGATAAATCTATGCAAGCATTTGCAGGTGGTAAAAATGTGTTCACAATATACCTTTAAAACTTTTCGCAGGCTTTGCTAACGGCTACGCAAAATTTTGCAAGCGAAACTTCATATCCCAGGACGTAGGTGACATTGCAAAAAGGTTTAAAAAGATGCGTATTATCATAAGTGAAAGGAGGAAGGGCAAAATTGTTGAGAAGATAAAGGTTACAAATTTTAAAGACCCAAATAAATAGGGGGTTAAAGAGATGAGCATAAAAAGAATAGAAGTGAAAAACTTTAAAAGTTTTAAAGAGTTAAAGATTAATCTTGGGAAATTTAATGTGATAATCGGTGCAAACGCATCTGGGAAGTCCAATTTTGTCCATATCTTTGAATTTTTGAGAGATATAACAAGTTCAGGCTTAGACAACGCAGTATCTATGCAGGGAGGTGTGGAATATCTCCGAAACATGAATATAGGAGTCTCTAAACCTTTGTCTATAAAAGTTGTTTCTGATCAAGAGTTCGGATTGTTGGGTCCACGGACAAAAGCAGGTTTAATAGGCATAAAAACCTATGAAGTGATATATGAATTTGCGTTGAGATTTTATAAAAGAGGTTCTGGATTCAGAATAGTGAAGGATGAATTAAGTCAAAAATGTAAATTCCTCAAGTTGGAAAGAAAAGAGAAAAAAGTTGAAGAGAAAGAAATACTTGGCGAGGGGGGGATTCTTATCTCACGTAGCAATGGAAGGGTAAAAATTGATTTTAACATACCGCCAAATGTGCCACTTAAAAAAGAGGACATATTTCCGCCACTTTTGCGATTTTTGCGGGAAGAAAAACTACCAGAGCACAAACTTCTCCTTGAAACATACTTTTTTATACCTCCATTAGAAGATATTTTTAGTGAAATCTCAATATACGATTTTGATCCTAAATTACCCAAGAAAGCTACTCCTATCACAGGGAAAGCCGAATTAGAGGAGGATGGAAACAATCTCTCCATCATTCTTAAGAACATTACAGAGAACAGAGAGAAAAGAAGAAAGCTTTTTAACCTGGTAAAAGACCTTTTGCCATTTGTGGAGAATCTTGATGTGGAGAAATTTGCAGATAAATCTTTGCTTTTTAAATTAAAAGAGTCATATTTCAAAACTCAATATTTACCGGCATCTCTTATTTCTGACGGAACAATAAATATGACTGCTCTTATTGTTGCTTTATATTTTGAGAAGAAGCCATTTATTATTATAGAAGAACCAGAACGGAACATTCATCCATCCCTTATTTCTAAAGTGGTGGAGATGATGAAAGATGCTTCACGAACACAAAGAAAGCAAATTGTAGTTACTACTCATAATCCTGAATTTGTAAAATATGCTGGATTAGAAAATATTTTGCTTGTTTCTCGCAATGAAGATGGTTTTTCAACGATCTCTCGACCAGCAGATAAAAAGGAAGTTAAAACCTTCTTAAAGAATGATATAGGTATTGAAGAACTCTACATACAAAACTTACTTGAGGTTTAAAACATGCCTTATAAACTTCTGTTTATATGGGTTGAGGGAAATGATGATGAAAGATTTTTTAATAGAATATTAAGCCCAAAACTCCAAAGAAAGTATGGTACTGTGAAGATTATAAGATATGCAAAAATGAAAAAAGAAAAGGTCGATAATTTTATTAGAAGTATCAAAGCGATGAAAGCAGACTATATTTATTTGACAGATATTAACGATTCTCCTTGTGTTACCGCTAAAAAAGAAGAGATGCAAAAGAAGTATCAGAATATTGATAAAGATAAAATAATTGTCGTAATTAGGGAGATAGAAAGTTGGTATTTAGCAGGATTGGATAATAAGGCATGTAAACAACTTAAAATAAAGAATTTTGCTAATACTGATAATGTTACTAAGGAAAAATTTAATGCCTTGATTCCTAAAAGGTTTACTTCCAGAATAGATTTTATGTCAGAAATCTTGAAAAATTTTTCTATTAAAATAGCAAAGCAGAAAAATACTTCCTTTCAATACTTTGTAGATAAATATGATTGCTGAACTTATGGAGATAAAACGGGAGGATTATACAAAATAGGAATTTTTTTGGAAAATATTTTTTGATACCAGTTTAAGATTGTCAAGTAAATTTTCAGGTGGCGAGGCAAAATTTTATTGCAAAATTATTTTGTGTTTGATATGAAATAATCTCAAGCAATTATGATGATAATGTAAAGAAATAAGATAGTCTCGCAAAAAATCAAAATCTGAAAGTACAGAGGAATTAATAAAATAAAAGAGACCTCCAAGTGGTTAACAAAAAATTTATAATTTTAGTTGTTTTATTATTGCTAGCCTTTTTTATCTGGAAAACTGATTTTAGTAGCCTTTCTGATTTTATTTATAAATTTAGCTCTGCAAATAAGGGCAAAATTGTCTATGCCTATGAGCCATTTATTGATGGAAAACTTGAGGTTCATCGTACAGAGATTTATATAATGAATCCAGATGGAACAGGAAAGAAGCAACTTACGCATAATAATTTCTATGATGCTATGCCTAAACTTTCTCCAGATGGAAAAAGAGTTGTTTTTGTCTCAGCAAGAGTACCTTCAGGAGGAGTCCCTCTTTTAGGAATGATGCCTGGTTTTTCTCATCAAATTTATATAATTAATACTGATGGAACTGGTGAAAGACAACTGACATTTTCTGAAGGCAATTGTCTTTATCCTCGCTGGTTATCAAATAAAGAGATTGTTTTTTTAAGTCAAGATGGAGGAGAATATAGCTGGATGGTAATGAATATTGATGAAGGAGACATTCAGAGTCTGGATGAATATTTAGGTTTTCATATTCCAGGTAATCCTTATTTTTCACCAGATGGTTCAAAAATAGCTTATACAATTGAATCCGGCACAGGAAGTTCAAGAAAGTCACAGATTTGGATAATAAATCGAGATGGAACAGGAAAAAGACAATTAACACATGGAGAGTGTGATGAGTCACCTGCTTGGTCACCTGATGGCAAAAAGATAGTTTATTCCTCAAGATATATAGTAAATATGGGTTATGTTGGCCCATCTCCACGTTTTGCCATTTATGTAATAGATGTTGATAGTGGCAATATAAGGCAACTGACAGATGATGGTATTAGACCTTGTTGGTCTCCTGATGGACAAAAGATTGTTTTTGAAAAATATTGGGGGAATGGGATTTTGGTAATGGATGCTGATGGTAAAAACAAAAGATGGATTGCTCCTAAAAGTATGCGGGATCTTACTCGTTTTAGAACAGGTAAAATAGTTGACCTTTATATGTGGCCAGATTGGCGATAAAGGAATATGGATAATTTGGAATTATTAAAAAAAGGATTAGCAGCTTTAATAATGGGAGTAGGAATAGTTGTTGGTATAGGCACTTTTCCAAGAGCTATTACAAGAACAATATTTCTTCCTTTTCTTGTGCCTATATGTGGAGTTAAGTTTGCCATTATATTTTTAATTTTCCAGATTGGATACTGTTATCTTTTAGATATAAAGAAGGGATTTTTTTGGATAATAGGTTTTTTTATACCCGGGGCTATTTTAGGAACCTTAAACGCACTATTGTGGGGTGGAAATGTTTTAAGAGCTCTCCTTGTTATGGGTGCCTGTGTAAGTGCTGTGGCTCTTAGTTTTGGTGTATTTGGGGAAAAATTATGAGAAAAATATCTACATGATTCTTAAAGACTACTTGAATCCTAAAAAAGCAACTAAAGGGAATTCCCTAAAAATTTTAAGCAGACTATAAAAACAAATAAGCATATCTGAACAATTCGGATATGAACAAGTTAAGTGAAATTCCCAAGCCCGCAAAGGAGGGAAGGAATGGTTGAGATTGCATTAAAAATAAATGGAGAGGAAAAACGGTGGAAAATTCAAAATCCTAAAGTAGAGGATATTTTGAGAAGAATTCCAGTCAATAAAATTTCTGAATATATAGAGATGTATATTCTTGTTGGTGATACAGTATTAAACTATGCAATGATTCAAACAAGTGAAGAAACTTTGGAAAGATATTTTGGGAATGTTATTCAAGGATTAACAGAACAGGTGGATGAAATTGCAAAACTTAAAGAAAAAGTGGAAAAGGAAATATCTGAAAATCTTCCCAGCATTATCAAGGAGAAGATAGAAAGTGAAATAAAAGAAAAACTTACAGAATTAAGAGGACAAATAGAAGCCTTAAAAGGCATAAAAGATGGACTTCCTGATGCTATAAAAGCACAACTAGGAGAATATATCGGCAAATTAGAAGAAGCTATTAGCAATGTTAAAACAAGCTCCGATGTTTTGTCTGAATTTATCAGTAAATATAGAGGAGCAAAAGAAAGAGGTGAAATAGGGGAAGAATTCATTTATAAAATTCTGGTAGACAACTTTAAAGAAGACTCCTTTGAAGATGTTTCAGAACAGAGAAATTATTCAGATATTAAAGCGAGCTCTTCAGATATGGTAGATGTTTTGATTGAAGTCAAAAATTACCAAAATCCTGTCCCTGCTAGTCAAGTCCAAAAGTTTTGGAAAGATCTTGAATCTCACGACATCAGTATTGGTTGCTTTATATCGTTAGGTACACGAATACAAGGTGGCATTGGAGAGTACAAAATTGTAAGTAATGGTAATAAATTGGGAATTTTCATGAATGTGGGTCAGTTTATAGGGCAAAATGGAATGGAAGATGGTATAAAGCTAGCATATTTCATAACTAAGAAGTTCGCTCAATATTATAAACAAGTAGAGAGGGAAAGAGTTGAGGAAGGAGCGTTGCGACAAAAAATAGAAAGTATTTTTTTTGAGATGAATCATCTCAAATCAAGACTTGAAAACCTTAGACGAATCAGTGATGATCTAAGAAAGATTGAAGAAACTGTTAGGAAAAGCATAAGTTCTATAGACGAATTGTATAGAGAATCTATTAATCGGATTGAAAAAATTATGATAATGTAGAAGGAAATTAAAATGTTAAGTACTTTACACCTTGCCCTTCGGTTACATATCCCTGAAAAGTTGTTCGAAATTTGACTCGGCGGTATATTAAAATGCAACATTAAAAGGAGGTGTTAAGTATGGCATATACAAAAGAAGAATTAAGAGAATTTATGCTAAAAGAAATTGAGATAATTCAAGATATCATTAAACGTATGGCGTTCAACTCATTCATGATAAAAGGGTGGGCTATCACACTTGTTGCTGTAACATTACTTCTAAGAGGTTCAAAATATCAAGTATTAATTGCATTCATCCCTATTTTAGTTTTCTGGTTCTTGGATGCTTATTTCCTATGGCAAGAGCGGTTATATAGAAGACTTTATAATTGGGTAATAAAAAATAGGACGGACACCGATGAGTATCTTTTTGATATGAATGCTTATAGATTTAAGAATGAAGAGCAATCAAAATTAAGGATAATGTTTTCAATAACCCTTGGATGGTTTTATGGATCAATCTTTATTTTAACTTTAATTTATGCGATTTATGTCTTCTTACAGAAAGAAGGTTGTTAAAATGGCAAGGAGAGTATTTTTTAGTTTCCATTATGAAAGAGATGTCTGGCGGGCTAATGTGGTAAGAAACACAATTGTGCTCGCCCAACTTGCCTTGGCAAATTAAAACGTTATAGCATTGCATTAAAAAGTTACATTGGAGTAAAAAGATGAGGAATCTTAAAGCAAAAATATTCAACAAAGAGGCATCTGGCCCGCGAAATAAACCCAATCAGATTATTGAGACCATAGGATTAAAATCTGGTCAGGTTATCGCTGAT
>JAJSZS010000044.1:0-4358 GCA_030262725.1 Candidatus Desulfofervidus auxilii
TAACCCTATTTTTAGGTACATGGCTTTTAATCAATGCTCCAGCCCTATGTCTTCTAGCAATTCTAACAGCATCAAGCATATCTGTCTTACTTCCAAAAGACTTTGTTGAGGAAGGGTTTGCCAAAACCGCTTTAAACCCTCTTCCAGCAAATTCATAGTATAATGGTATCCAAAAGCATCCAGTGCTCTCCATAGCTACTTCCATACACCTCATTTTAGCAAGCTTTGCTATAAGCAAGATTATGTCTATCAAGCTATACCTGCATCTCTCCTGATAAACTATTTTTCCATTAGAGTCTATTACAGCTATTTGAAGGAAAGATTTATGTATATCTATTCCACATATATTCATGTTTATTACCTGTGCCTGGAGGGGCTTGGGCTAGGGCAAATTCCTATTCGTGCTCGAGGCACATGCTCCTGGAATCGCCCTAAGCCCAAGCCTACTACAATTTATTTGCCGGCTTCTAAGCCAAATTAAAGTCGTATTTGCCTCCAGGCACAATTTATATTGCTCCTAACTGAAATATGAGTTTAATCCATGCATAAATCTAATATAGGGCTTGGATGCGAATAAATATAGGAATTATAAGGGTGTACTCTATAGTGATGGGATGGTTTAAACATATTGTTGCTTTTAATATTTTAAAATTTATAAAATATATAGTTGAATTAGAGAATATTATTTGTATGATGTATTTTAAATTGTTGGTTTTTGTGGAGATGGCGATGATATATGAGTGAGGTTAATGTTTTTATTGAAGAGGAAGGATATAATCGGATGAAGGAAAAGTTGCTTGAAAAATATGAGGGTAAAGTGGTTGCTATAAAGAATGGTATGGTTATCGGAGTATATGATAGTGAAGAGGAGGCATATCGAGATGTGGTTGAAAAATATGGACCTATACCTATTTTGATTAAAAGAGTTCTATAAAAAGAACGAATAGAATATATACTGGCATATACCTATGGTTTACTATCTGCAGTAGTTGGGTAGACAATATGCCTGTAATAAATATAATGTATCATACCCGTGAACGCCCACAATTTGATCCTCGAGCATTAATGATAATGGGACCACAGATAAATATAGATGTACTGCCTCCAACCGTGGTAGAGAAATGGGCTAAATCTCACAACGTCGAGATAATAAAAGTTTCATAATTCATTTTTAAGTTCATTTAAAAGGATTATTAGAAAGCTTAAAAGAGATAATTTTACTTCCACTTATCTTATTCTACTTAAATAATGTATTTTACTGATATTTTTAAACAAAATAAATATTATGTAAAATGATAGAAGATTAGAGACCATAGATGTGGATATAATATAAGTATCTATGTTGATGTATAAATGATCTACTTAGAAAAGAAATATCATGAATAACGCTATTGTTATAATGAAGATAAGTATACTTCTTTATATCCTCCCCCCAAATTCTTTATAAACTTCTTGAGAAATATAGTTATCATCTCTAACTTTAAGCTACCGATTTCTAGCATAAATATTAGTAAGGAAATTACAAAACTATAAAGCATTTTGGGCGGTCTCGGTCACTATGTTGGTGCTTCAACTTAACCACCTATCAAAGTTCATATAAACATTAGACGAAATGTCGATGTTTCTGTAAGCTATTTCTCAAATTTAAGCGAAACTATAACTATTTACAGATTCTGCTGAAATCTAGAAGTAAGAAAAATATAAGATAAGATTTTATAGTTACTATACTAAGGAGGTATTGATACGCATATTTTCGATAAATAACTCCAATCATGATCCCACGGCAGTTTAAATCCGTATTCGCATATATATTGAACTCTATGATTTGTTTCTATTCCGTGGGGATAAAGTACACATATATATCCTGAACTATCATCAAGTCCGGAAACCACGATGATTTCAAATTTTTTCCAGCCCTTTTGAGTTCCAAATCTTACTGGCACGGTACCCTTATAACAAAGTCCTCCTGCATCAAACGAAGCTTCTTCGCGATTCAATAAAATATCTGTTTCTGCATCCCAGTCCAATATACCGCCATCCAATCTTTTAATCGTTAACTCCATATAAGTATATTCAATAGTATTCGCAAATGTATATTCGATCTTTACTATATAAGATCTTACCTCACCCTTTTTAAGATTACGTATTATATAGTTTATACCCTTACCAGACCAGTCAAGCGTTATCTCATCATCTATATAAATGTCGACTGAGGTCCATTTTTCCTCGTCAACCTTTTTTCCATCGACTGATTCTAGACGGACAACTATACTGAGTTTTCCGTCTCCACCGTACCATCCATATAGCATGCCATCATATCCTTTATCTTCTATAACAGCTGTGCCTCCAGGTGGTATTGGTCCAACATTTACTCGTTTAGGATATGCAGGATACCAGCCAGCATGATATTCGGCCTTAATTCTATACTCTATATTCCCCTTTGCGGTCTTTGTACCAAAGTTTTTAAGATAAATTTTAAGAGTTATAAATTCCCCAGGCCTATAAACTGATTTATCGGTCTCAATATATGTTATTCTTATATCTACTTCTGGCTGAACTTTAAGTGTAAATGTTTTTGTATCTGTCTTAACCCAGTCATCCATACCTTTCGTCCAGAAATATATGCGTATTGCATAGTCATATGTTCCGGCTTGTGATGGAGATTTAAATTTAAGAGTAAAGCTCTTATATCCGGAACCACGATATGTTATCTTATTATAATCATCATTGTATGCAACTCTTTCTCCAGTACTTCTATAAATGCCAACTAATATATAATATTCTTGATCATCCGGGAACTGATAAGATACGACTACATTCACAGTTATTTCTGAATTCGGAACAGATTTTTCCGGTACATCGTAGCTATCTATCCAAAGCATTAGGACAGTTATTTGCCTAGTATCAGGATCCGACCATTTTCCTCTAGAATCTTTTACTCTAAAATAGATTGTATGTTTTCCAATTGATAGTTTGCTTGTTGAGAACTCTTTTTTATTGCTTAGAAAACCGTCTATACTTGATCTCCACTCATACTCAGCAATATCGTCGCCATCAGGATCATATCCATGACCTCTAAAATAAACATAACCCCCTCTAACAACTATATTTGGAGATATTTCATCTATCACTGCTACTGGAGGATGGTTTTCCTCTTTGACTATTACTGTATATTCTCCTAATAGTTTTTCATATTTGTCCCATGTGGGTGGTTGGGGATATTTGTTTAATGCAGAGCTATATACTACACGAATCCTATATGTTCCTGGCTGTAATGGCACGGTATATTCTTCGACATCACCTCTACCTCCACCTGCCTCCCATCCAATTTCACTATCACATTGCTCATCACAGTCAGAGTTCGCAATGTAGTGTTCTTTATCCCATTCAGCATAAACCCTAATAATATAATAAACTGTACCCCCACTCACAGTACCCTCCTTATAATAGAAAAACAACTTCAACCTAGTCCCCGGAGAAACTGTTATGGAATGAGCCTCATCCCCATCAGAATAAGGATAACCACCATGATAATCCAAATCAAAATACTTTAAAGATCCTCTAGTTATCTCAATTTTAGATATTTTTTTAATGTAATGATCAGATCTTTCTAACTCCACTCCTTTCTTATAGCCAGCTGTTATTCTTATATCATCTGGAACTTCGTCGGGATTACGATATTTTCCGAAAACCTCGACAAAATCTCCTTCTTTGATTGATTGATTGTTAAGTTCTTCTCTCTGAGCGAGGCTATCGTATCGTGCAAATACCACTATTATATCTCCTACACTTATTTTACCTGATGGATCAGATAAGATTTGTTCTACCTTAACATCACATATATCAGGAAACATAAGAGGTACATTACGATAAACTTTAATGACTTTACCTTTAAATTTAACATCTAAAGAGCGCGCTATTAGAATAGTTACAATTACTTCTTCTTCAAACTCATTACCATCGTTATCTCTATAGAAAAACTTATATTTAATATATACTTCATCATAGCCCTTATTTTTAGCTCTCTCAGCAACGTCAGGGATTAAATAAATCTCATCGTGCCATTTATATTGGCTTTTCGAATAAACATTAAAAGATAAATCACTATATCCTGCTACATCTAATGTACCATCTAGGTGTATAAATTGCCATTCATATCTATATACATAGATATCATAGTTTTCATTATTACTAAAAATGAAATCTACCGGACCCTTGCTATCAGGCTCAATTTCAACAGTGCTAGGAGAAGCAATAATACTTAGCGGTTTTGGTTCTTGTGCTATTAGAATAGTTACAATTACTTCTTCTTCAAACTCATTACCATCGTTATCTCTATAGAAAAACTTATATTTAAT
>JAJSZS010000044.1:4458-7723 GCA_030262725.1 Candidatus Desulfofervidus auxilii
TTATTACTAAAAATGAAATCTACCGGACCCTTGCTATCAGGCTCAATTTCAACAGTGCTAGGAGAAGCAATAATACTAATTTCATTATCCGTTATAACTTTAAAATAACATACAGAACATACTTCTGGCGAAGGACGTGGATAAGTGATAATTTGTTTCCAAAGTTCAATTTTATAAATACCAATCTTAGAAGGGGCTACTATAGTATATTTACTTTTTCCTAATTCTGTATCAATTTTTTTATATAAGGTACCGTCAGGATAATAAATTTGTAACCACCAATCAACACCAAGAGCTGGTTTTGGTTCTATATATATTGTTACTGTTTCACCAATATGGTAGACTGATTTATCTGTCCAAACTTTGCATTCATTATTTGCGTAGATATTCAAAAAGTTTATTACTATAGTCAAATAAAGTAATATTACTATAATATAATTTTTATTAATAATTTTATTTTTAAACATATAAATCTCCTACTAATTGCTTATTTTGTAGTCATATTTATTTTATTTTTTAATATTTAAGCATTTCCTTGACTTTATTTAATAATTGTTTTGTTATTGTTTTAATAATTGTTTTTCTAAAGAACATTAGACATTAAATTTAAAATTAAAAAATACATGTCACCCCTATATTTAATAAAATGATATTTATTAAACAGAAATCTATCCATTGAATAATTAACTAAAGCAGATAATCTTAAAGAAATATTGGTAAAAATTTTAAAAGTGGATTCATACACTCTTGCAGAAATATATAATGCTTTATATCAACCAATATTTGAAACATGGATAAGAAAATTATTAGAATATCTAACCTCTTTAAAGGAAACATGTATTAAGTAGAAAAAAGAATAAAATTTGATGCAATGGTTAATTCATTTTAATGAACTCATTATCAAAGAAACTAGTTTTGTTCTCAATAACTTCCCAAAGAGATAGTTGTTGAATATACTTATAGAGATGTAAAGCCCCTTTCTTCTAGATTTCTAACGATCATTAAGAGAATTATTAGAAAACTTAAAAGAGAGAAATATAGAGATATAATAATTTTTTAGTGATATTTTATCGTTAGAAAAAGTTTTGGGTTTCTCACTCACTTTCTTGAAGTTTTTCTTCAAGAAATTCCGCTGTAATTACAATATTATGTCTTATATTTATTACTGGTTCTTTAAGTGGATTTCTCATTATTTTATTTGTCCTAGGATCAATTATATATGATATTAATTGTACAACTAGCTTAACCTTAACTTTTATACCATCTTCTAATTTATATTCATTCCAATCTTCTTTTAGCACTTAAAATCTAATGATAATCCTCTGATTATCTGTTGAGTTATCCCATAATTCTATTCACTCCTCTAACTTTCTTTTCTTAACGCTTGAATAGTAAGGTGGCCAGACTATGTCTTAAAATTGTTTAAAGAATTACTGGATATTATAGATTGATGTAAAAGCCGCAATATTTTCTTTATTTCCTTTTCATTCGTTATATCAATTCTAGAAGCCAGTAAAGTCATAATAAATAACTTTGCAGGCCCCCAATATCTTGGATTCATTCCATTACTTATAATTCTTTCCCTAATTTTTCTAACTTTTCTTTTAAGTTTTAAAGCATTTTTTAAGAGATTCTTCTCATCTAAAAAAGTGAAGAATGCAGATAATACTGGTGATATAGATTTAAAATAAGATTCTCCTGCAGAAATTTTTCTCGGTAAAGTATATAAACAACATTCTTCAAGCGCCTTTTCATTCCATTTTTCAGGAGGCAAACCATGGTAAACATACATATATTCTGCAAAAGATGTAATTATAAATTCCGCTTCTCGCTTCTCCACCTCAGTTAATTTTCTAAAAAACCTACTTTTAGAAAACTCGATACTCCACTTATAAACTCTATTAAGAATTTCCTCTAATTTCTTCTCCGAATACTCCTCCATCATATAACCCTATATTAGAGATTTCTAATTATAATGATATTTCAGAGAATTATAAGATTTACGAAAATTGATTTAATTACATTTACAACCTATCCTTTAGAGACCATAGTAGGAGATATAAGATTATTTATTCAGAACTACCATGTTCCTTACAAACAATTTTGGCTTATAGCTGTATGAGAAATAATGTTATTGATTACCTTAGATTTCTTTTAAATGTTTGGTTTTTACGATCGTTTTTGCCTTTTTACACATTTCATCGTCGGCTGATATAAGGGTGGCTTTAAGTTCTTTTGCTAGCGAGATGTAGGCGGTATCATAAACTGTTGTGTGGAGTTGTTTAGCCGTGTTTAAAAGCTCTGATCCTTGATTGAAATTTATTTCAAATAATTCTATTCCTAGTTTATTTAATGATTTCATTGCTGTTTTTGCGTCATCAAAATCTATTCTTCCCTCTCTTACAGCTCTTAAGAGGAGGTTGGCAATTTCATAGACTATTAGTATTGGTTCATATATCTCTATTTCACCGTTAACAAACTTTTCTTTGAGTTTCAATGCCTTTTTCTCCCATGGTTCGCCAGATAAAATCCATTTGGCCACTACACTTGCATCTAAAACTATTTTTCTCTTTAAACTATCGCTGTCTATCCTCTCTAATCCATGATAAGAGTTCATCTGTTTTCACCGTTTTAGTCTTTTTCCTTATATTATCTAGTTCTCTTGAAGCCCTTTTTCTCTCTATCTCTCTAACCTTAATTTTAATGGCGTTTCTAACATATTCAGCCCAGTTTATATCGATTTCCTCCATCTTTTCCCTAAGCTCCCTCGGTATTTTTACGGAAAACGTTACAAGTCTACTCAATGGTAACACCTATATATTCATTTTAAAATGTAGACTTATAAATATTACTAATTTTCATCATTTATGGAAGCCTCGAAAAGTTTAGGTATCGGGGGAGATACCTGTATTTTAGTGTTTTGAGAAAAGTGTTTGGATGCTGTATGTTATGGAAATTGAAGATCAAGGTTGAGGTGAAGTATAAGTTAAATTATGCTCTATAGGAAAGAAGGTAATGGAGTGAGTGTAATTTGTAGAGATATTAATGAAGAACTCTTAGAGGTATGTAGATTGCTTGGAATAACTGTTTTTCAAGTAAATGGGGAAGTAAAGATATACAGTTAGTTTCAGCAATATAATGAATGACTAGAAATATATTGAATCTGATAGAGATGAATTATATAGTTTAGATGAAGAGTTAATGATGAAATAATGATTATTTTACTTGATTAGGTAGTGATTATTTGTTCGAAAGTATTCTATGA
>JAJSZS010000045.1 GCA_030262725.1 Candidatus Desulfofervidus auxilii
GAACAGTTAAAATATTTTAAAAATAAATGTATCGCTATACCTCGTGGTATAAAAAAAGAGGGGTTGAAAGTAGATGAAGAAAAAATAAGAGAAATTAAAAAAAAGTTTAAAAACAAAAAAATTATTTTTTCTCTTGGTAGATTTATATACTATAAAGGTTTTGAATATCTTATAAAATCATCTAAATATTTACCAGATAATTATGTTATAGTTATAGGTGGAGATGGAGAACTGAGAGAAAAATATGAAAAATTGATAATGAACAATAACCTTATAAACAAAGTTTTTCTTATAGGTAAAATTTCTCAAAATCATTTAGGAAGTTATTATAAAGCATGTGATCTATTTTGTCTTCCGTCTATTGAAAAATCAGAAGCTTTTGGATTGGTAATAGTTGAAGCTATGAGCTTTGGAAAACCGGTAGTTGCTACAAATATAAAAGGTTCAGGAGTTAGTTGGGTAAATCAAAATGGTGTTACAGGTTTAAATGTAGAACCTAAAAATCCTAAAGCTCTTGCTCAAGCTATAAAATTTATATGTAGCAACAAAGAAGTTTATAAAAAATTTTCAGAAAATGCTTTAAAAAGATTCAATCAAGAATTTACAATTGACAAAGAAGTGTCAAGAATTTTAGAGGTTTATAAGTCCTTAAGTAAGGAGGTTACCCTATGATTATCCGCTCTCGTGCACCTTTGAGGCTTGGGCTTGCTGGAGGAGGTACAGATGTAAGTCCTTATTCTGATTTATATGGAGGAGCTATTCTTAATGCTACAATAAATATGTATGCTTACGCTACAATTGAGCCCAGAGAAGATAATAAAATTGTTCTCAATGCTATAGATAGAAATATTAAAATTGAATACCCAAGTACAACTTTTTTAAAATATGACGGAAAATTAGATTTATTAAAAGGTGTTTATAATAGAATTGTAAAAGATTTTACTCATAAACCTTTATCTTTTACTCTTACTACCTATGTTGACGCACCTCCAGGTTCGGGTCTCGGTAGTTCATCCACTCTTGTAGTAACTATTTTGGGTGCTTTTGTAGAATGGTTAAAACTTCCACTTGGAGAATATGAAATTGCTCATCTTGCTTATGAAATAGAAAGAATTGATCTTAAAATGGCAGGAGGGAAGCAAGATCAATATGCTGCTACATTTGGAGGATTTAATTTTATGGAATTTTATAAAGATAGGGTAATAGTAAATCCTTTAAGGGTAAAAAAGGATTATATAAATGAACTACAAATGAATTTATTACTTTATTATACAGGGACGAGCAGATTATCTTCAAAAATAATAGAAGCCCAAATGAGAAATGTAGAAGAAAAAAAAGAAAAACCTATAACAGCTATGCATAAATTAAAAGAACAAGCAATATTAATGAAAGAAGCTTTACTCAAAGGCGATTTAAATAAAATTGGAGAAATTTTACATATGGGATGGGAATATAAAAAACAAATGGCAGAAGGGATTACAAATCCCGTAATTGATGAAATATACGAAACAGCTTTAAAAGCAGGTGCAACAGGTGGAAAAATATCAGGTGCTGGTGGTGGTGGATTTATGATGTTATTCTGCCCAGATAATAAAAGATATAAAGTAATAGAAGCACTTTCTAAATTTGGGGGAGAGTTTAAGAGATACGAATTTACAGAATATGGATTAGAAACTTGGAGTATATGCAAGTAGTTATTTTAGCAGGAGGGCTGGGTACAAGGATAAAGAATATTCTTGGTGATATTTGTAAACCCATGGCACCTATAAATGATAAACCTTTTTTAGAGTACCTTATTGAAAACCTTAAAAATTACGGATTTAAAAACTTTTTATTTTTAGTAGGATATAAAAAAGAACAAATAATAAATTATTTTTTAAATGGACACCAATTTGGAATACAAATTGAATATTCTATAGAAAAAAAGCCATTAGATACGGGAGGAGCATTAATTAATGCTTTTGATAAGCTTGAAGATGAATTTATTCTTATTAATGGAGATACTTTTTTTGATATAGAATTTGATTTATTAATTAAATATATTCATGAATATCGTCCATTAGCTTTAATAGTTTTAAGGTATACTCAAGATTTTTCAAGGTATGGATTTGTGGAAATAGATACAAATAATAGAGTTTTAAGGTTTATTGAAAAGGGTAAAATTCCTGAAATATTTGCAGATGGATATATAAATGGCGGGATTTATTATTTCAAAAAAAGTATTTTATCTAAATTTTTAAATTCGTCTGATAAATTATCTCTTGAGAAAGTTATATTACCTAAACTTATAGATAACAAAGAAATTTTAGGATTACCTATGGGAGGGAAGTTTATAGATATAGGTGTTCCGGAAGATTATGAGAAAGCATGTAAAGAAATTCCTAAATGGATAAAATTAAAAAGAAAAGGAGCTTATTTTTTAGATAGAGATGGGGTATTAATAAAAGATACAGGTTATCCACATGGTAAAAATATAGAATTTTTAAAAACAGGGTTTAAGATAGTTAAAAAAGCAAATAAAGAAGATAAATTTGTAATAATAGTTACAAATCAAGCAGGTGTAGCTAAAGGAAAATTTTCAGAAAAAGAAGTTTTAGAAACTCATGAATTTATAAAAGAAGAGTATAACAAAAGAAAACTTAAGATTGACGCATTTTATTATTGTCCTTATCATCCTGATGGTGTAATAAAAGCATATAAAAAAATAAGTTTTGCAAGAAAACCTTTCCCTGGAATGATTCTTAAAGCTTGTGAAGATTATAGAATCTCTATAAAAGATTCTATAATGATCGGAGATAAAGATACTGATAATGTTTTACTTTATGGGTTAAAATTTAAAAAAGTTTGATTTTAATTTTATTATAAAAGTAATTATTAATCTTTTAGAAATTTTTTTGGAGTAATTTAAAAATTTTTAGTCTAATGAAATTATTAGAAGCAATAAGTTTCAGATGAAACCGAAATTCTAAAATTTTGGTAGAAGTTCAATTTTATTTTTAAAATGATTAAAATTGTATTAAAATGTTATAAAATAAATTAGTTTTAGAAAAAATTGAAAGAACTATAAAACTTTATAAAAGTTACTTATCTTAAAAAAATTTTTTTTAAAAGGATAAAAAATGAAATTTGTTATTCTTGCAGGAGGATCTGGAACAAGGCTCTGGCCTCTTTCAAGAAAAACCTTTCCTAAACAATTTTTAAAATTAAATGGAAATAAATCACTTCTTCAGAAAACAGTAGAAAGATTTTTAAAAGTGGTTAACTCTGAAGATATAATTATTATGACCAATAAAGATTACAAATTTTTGGTTTTATCAGAACTTAAAAACGCAGGCTTTAATATACCTAAAAAAAATATCGTCCTTGAGCCTGCTATAAGAAATACTGCTCCTGCTATTGCACTGGCTATGAAGTTTGCTTTGGAAAAATTAGAGGTAAATCAAGAAGATGTTCTTTTTGTGTCACCTTCAGACCATATTAT
The DNA here is from genome assembly GCA_030262725.1 of Candidatus Desulfofervidus auxilii. NCBI lineage: Bacteria > Pseudomonadati > Thermodesulfobacteriota > Candidatus Desulfofervidia > Candidatus Desulfofervidales > Candidatus Desulfofervidaceae > Candidatus Desulfofervidus > Candidatus Desulfofervidus auxilii. Next base: position 3,482 of record JAJSZS010000045.1, read on the forward strand.
AAAACCCGAAGATGAATTCTTAAAATATCTTAAGAAAGCAGAAATATTGGCTAAAAAAGGCTATATAGTTACCTTTGGGATAAAACCTGATAAACCAGAAACAGGATATGGTTATATTAAGACTAAGAATAATAAACAAAATGATGAACTTTTGGATTTGGGTGCATTTCTTGTTGAAAAATTTACAGAAAAACCAGATTTAAAGACTGCAAAAAAATACCTTTCTGAAGGAAATTACTTTTGGAACTCAGGAATGTTTTGTTTTAATATAAAAACTATGCAGGAGGAATTTGCTAAATTTGAGCCTGAAATTGCTAAAATTTTTGATTTAAATTTCGAAGAAACAATTAAAAATTTTTCAAAACTCCCTGAAATTTCTATAGATTATGCAGTAATGGAAAAAACAAATAAAGCTGTAGTTTTACCACTTGATATTTACTGGAGTGATATCGGCTCGTGGAATGCAGTTTATGAAGCTTTAGATAAAGATAAAGCTCAAAATGTAAAAACTGGAGAAGTCATTTCTATAGATACTAAAAATTCTCTTATATTTAGCAATAAAAGACTTGTTGTAGCTTGCGGAGTGGAAGATTTAGCAATTATTGATACAGATGATGTTATTTTAATCATTAAAAAAGATATATCTCAAAAAGTAAGAGATATTGTAAATTTGCTTAAAAAGAATAAACATCCAAGTGTGCTTGAACATAAAACAGTTTTTAGACCCTGGGGAAGTTATACAGTTTTGGAAGAAGGACTGAGATATAAAATAAAAAAAGTTGTAGTGAACCCAGGTGCTAAACTCAGTTTGCAGATGCATTATCATCGTTCTGAACACTGGATTGTAGTAAAGGGGACAGCTAAAGTAACTATCGGAAATAAAGAGAGCTTTGTGCATGAAAATGAATCTGTGTTTGTTCCTCCAACCACTCTGCATCGCCTTGAAAATCCTGGTAAAATTTCTCTTGAAATTATTGAAGTGCAAAGTGGAGAGTATTTAGAAGAAGACGATATAGTGCGTTTTGACGATATTTATGGAAGAGACAATGAAAATACCAAAAATTGATAATCAATCCATTTTTAGTATAAAATTAAATGAAAAAAGAATAAAAAGTTTCAGGTCAACAGTTGGAGGTTAGGTCTTGATTTATTTTATGGTATTTGGTTCCATGACTAGGTCCTTAAGGATACCATAAAGTAGCTTATCGCATTAAATTAAAAGGAAGTAAGTGAAGTAATAAAAATAAAATAAAAAGACAAGAACAAAATCACAATTTAAGATCTGACCCTATTTTTTCTTTTTTTATATTTTTATAGATTCAAAAGCTTAATTTTATGCAAAATTGTATTATACTAAAAGTGCAATTTTTAGGAGGTAAAAAAATGAAAACAAGAGCAAAGATTAACGAGAGGATAGAACCGAAGATTACCATTACCATACGAATTCCCTTAAAGGAAAAAATCGCTTTAGTAAAGGAGGCAAAAAAGAAAAAATATCACGGTTACAGAATTGATTAGAAGATCGCTCCAAGAGACAATAGGGATTCAAAAAAATTACACAGTGGCCAAGACTAAGAGCTTTAGGGGATAAGAGAATTTACAAGAAAAGACCTTTATGAATAAGATATTTTTAATTAATACAACAAGGACAAATTATAAAAAGGCTCTTCGGTTAATAGAAAAAATTAAGAGAAAGAAACTTTGGGGATTTATTTCAATCCAGATTGTAGGTGGTTTTATGTTTCTCTTACGCGAATCTTTGGAGGTATAGAAGCACCATTAACTCCAGAAGAAGCAAAGGAAGAAATTGAACAAATGTTATCCTTTGGTATATTCATTGTCTTTCCTGTCACAGAGCTTGCTTTGAGAAGAAGCCCATCCTTTCTTCTAAGAAAAGTGTAAAAGGTGTGAATTTTTGGGATATTGTAATAATAGCTACTATATTAGAGAATGGAATATCAATTCTTTACACAGAAAATTTAAAAGATTTTAAAAAATTTACAGATGTGATTGTGATAAAGGACTTGCAAGAAATTGAATAAAGCAACTGCGGTTAGGTCTTGATTTTTGAATTACGATGGTATATAGCCTTATGGTAAGAACACATGGAAGAACCTTGTGGTTGATACTAACAGGTAGCACTGTTACATTGGGACGATTAACAGCACCCTACCAAAAGAAACATACCGTTAATTTCTAATAATTCTCTTTAGCAGATAACCTTCCTACCCACTGCTTAGTTTAGGTGTTAGATTGAAAAATTTTTAAAAAAGTTTAAAATTTTTTTATAAAAATATCTTTAATGTAAGAGAAAAAATGAAAGTAACTGTAATAATAGAAAAAGATGAATTTGGATATTATGCCTATTGTCCTGAATTAAAAGGTTGTCACACTCAAGGAGATAGTTTGGATGAAGTCTTAAAAAATATCAAAGAAGCAGTTGAATTGTATTTAGAGACTTTAAATGAAGAAGAAAAAAAGATTTTATTGAATAAAGAAATACTAACCACTTCTTTAGAAGTTCAAATTGCCTAAACCACCACGAATAACACCTATTTATACCTTTTCACAGTGGAAAGATATTGCATCCTAAAATAGTAAAACAGTTATTTGAAATTATCGGTGAAGAAAAAGAAAATTTAGCTTAACAAATTACCCCAGCGAACAGGCTGGACAGCCCTGTGCTAAATTTAGAATGTTAAATAAAATGGAAGTCAAAAATGAAGATGATTATAGTAAGTGAAATAGAAGGAGCTTGTAGCTGATGCTAACAGATAGCATTGCTACATTGAGACGACAGACAGCGCCTCCACCAGAAAGAACATATCACTCCCGGCTCTAATTTCTCTCTTAGAAGAAAGTTTATAAAAATTTCCTCTTTCAGCAGACGATCTTCTCGCCTGCTGCTGAGCTTAGGCGTTAGATTGAAAAATATAAAAACAAGTTGTAGTAACAAATAGGATGATAATTTTGACTCAGGTGCTTCAAGAACTTATTTAATGTTTCTAAGAAAAAATCTTTAAGAGCCCAGTAAAGAGGATTAAAGGTGAAAGACAAATGTCAAGATTGATACCAGAATTTTCCTAACCATAACCCAATAACACCTCCTGTTAAATTCATAACAATATCTCTTATATCGCCAACTCTATTAGGCAACATATATTGAATTGATTCATCAATAACAGCTATTGTAACTAATAAAATTATGGCAAAAATGTTTTGTTTTATTTCCTTTCCTGTTGCTTTAAAAATAAGAATTCCAAGAATACCATATTCTAAAAAATGAATTCTCTCTGCTGGTTTTTCCATTCGGGTTATCAAAAAAAGAATTAGAAAAAGAAAAATTAATAAAAAAAGAAAGAATATTTTTGATTTTTTCTTCTGAATTAAAAAATAAACAATAAGGAGTGTAACAATTACAAAAATTATATTAATTATAATAGTTAAAAACTTCTGTTCGAGAAATGTATACAAAAAATTCCATATAAGAGGTGTTACAGATAAAGTTGAATAAATTAAAAAAATATAAATTACTATAATAATCCAAATAGATTTTTTCATAATTTATATTCTAATTTTAAAAGTGTCTCCAGAAATTTAAAAATATAATAAAAGCTTGCAAAATAAAAATTAGTTGAGTTATAAATTTTGGTATGATAAAATTGTAAAGATTAAAAAATTTTTAATTAAAAACTATGAAAGCGATTATTCTTGCAGGAGGCTCTGGAACAAGGCTCTATCCAGTAACTCAAATTATAAATAAGCATCTTCTCCCTATTTATAACAAGCCCATGATTTATTATCCCCTATCTCTGGCTATGCTTCTTAAAATAAGAGAGGTTATTTTTGTAATAAATCCAGAAGATGAGCCCTTTTATAAGAAAATTTTCAATCATGGAGAAAAACTTGGAATGAAGATAAATTGGGTCATTCAGAAAAAGCCAAGAGGTCTTGCAGAAGGATTAATTCTTGCAGAACCATTTATTAAAGATGATTGTATTCTTTATCTATTAGGAGATAATATTTTCTTTGGGCATGATTTACCTAAAATAATGGAGTCTGCTAAAAATGAAATAGAGAAAAACGGAGGAGCTTATATATTTGGATATTATGTTCCTGATCCTGAAAGATTTGGAATTGTGGAATTTGATAAAGAAGGAAAAGTAATTTCTTTAGAAGAAAAACCTAAAAAACCAAAATCTAATTGGGCAGTAGTTGGAATGTATTTTTATG
>JAJSZS010000046.1 GCA_030262725.1 Candidatus Desulfofervidus auxilii
TTTAGATATTCCTCAGTAAGTTTTGATTTTCTAAATATAACCACTATGTTGTTTGATTTTATTTTAAATTCAGGTTCTGGGAGACCCCATTCTTTACACTTATCATTTTATTCGTTCCAGTTCCAACCTCTTCCACATATCCTACCCAGAAGAAAACTCTCGCAATCAGTGGATTAAATGGTTCCGATGTATGCTCTTCTTTTAAGGTTTCAACAGTCCAACCTTCTGGTAATCTTCCTAGATTCCAGAATTCGATTCTATAATTCGATTCTATCATCAAATATTCTTATCTGTATCTTAGAGGGAATACGATAATCCCTGTGGACAATTGCATTTACTATAGCCTCTCTCAATGCCTTTGGTGGATATTCCCATCTCTCCTGTCTTTCAATCCTTCCTTCCTCAATCCATGCACGTAAGGAAATATTGTTAAAGATAAACTTCTCAACTTCCTCCACCTCAGTAAACAAATCAGATTCTATTTCCTTAAAATCAAGCATCTCACCCCTCTTTTGTTGGATATGTAGTTTCATTTCCCATCACAATTTTAAGAAATGGTATCTTTTCATAATTTTCTGGAAAGTCATCTTTAACAAGAGAAAATCCACTCAGGAAGAAATATCCTATGGCAAATTTAGCCTCTTTTGATTTTTTTAATTGATCTTTCAATACTCTGATTAACTCTCTATTTGGGCTATTATCTATTATATTTGGTGCAATTTTATCATTCATGTTATTTCACCTCTTAAGAGCGGCGTTCGGGATTTCGGACAACCGGGGATATGTGAAGTTTGCTTGCAAGAGCAAATTTAGGCTCTGTAAAAGCCACATATCCTCCTGTTAAGTGGCCCCGAGAGGGGTGAAACCGAAGGGTTACGAGAGCTCATGCGTCATATATCCACCTCTCATATTTTTGATAACATTTTGACTAATTCCTCTTTGGATATGTTGTTCCATAGAGACACCTTTGATAGAATATCATTTAGTGTACCTTTTGCAATTTCTTTGTGTTTGGGCACAGTTATATTATGCTCACCTATTTCTGTTTTCTTTCTTAAACGCACGTGGCTCCCTTTCTGTCTTACTATTTCGTATCCCAATCTGGTCAATAGTTTGATTAGTTTATCCCCACTAACGACTGGTAACTTTGGCAGTTGAATGCACCTCTATTTCTGATATTGATAATATCCTTATATCTTCACCTTTTTCCAATAATTCTCCATAATGTACTTCAACAGCCTCTTTTATATTCTCCATCAACTCATCAAGTGTTTTTCCTTGTGTGAATATATCCACTCCTATACCTCTTGCACACCAGTATTCACCATCATTGTATATCTCAAATGTTACGAGCATACTATATCATTATTTAATTATTATTATAGTTAATTCTTAACGCATGAGCCGAATTTCACTTAACGTTCCGAGCGTATCTGAAGTTTCCTGAAGGGGAATTTGGGGAAATCTTTGATTTCCCTTTTATCCGCTGTTATATGACCGAGCGTAAGCGAGGCGAGGAGCGAAGCGACGAAGCGTAGCCGCCGAGCCAAATTTCTGATGGGATATATTTTCACTTTTGTATTATAGTTCTGTAAGTGAAAACATAATTTTTCCATGATGAACATTTAACATAGTGTCTATTGCTTTTTTATATTCGCTTAATTTGAATTTATGTGTGATTACTTTCCTCAAGATGTTTTGATTTTCTTCCACCATTTTGATAGCCCATATAAAATCCTTCGGAACATATCCTAGTTGTGTAAACATTTTGATCTCTTTTTTTATTAATTTTCTGAGATCAAAATCAAAACGTTTAGGCATACATGCCCCCTCTAAAATAATACCTCTTGGTTTAACGGCTCTTACACTATATTCCAACGATCCGGGGTTGCCCCCAGCATCCATCACAATATCATAAGAATGTTTTAGTTCTTCTACAGGAGTATTTTTTTTGTAAAATTCATCTACAATTTTTCCTATCAACCTAACCTGTTCTTTATGCCCAATAATTGCTATTAAACCGGCGTCTTTATATTTAGCGTGTACAGCGGAGAGCAATCCTATAGGTCCAGATCCAATTATTAGAACATTCTTATCTGTTACATCCACTTGATTTAAACTTTTAGTACTAGCCATAGTCTCTATCAAAACAGCAACATCATCGTCTAAATTATCTGGAATCTCATATAGTATAGTACCTTCTGGGAGAGGAGTATATTCTCCCCAACCACCAGCAAAAAGGGGTTTGGTAGTAGTAAGCCCGAAAAGCATATTGTTTTCACAAATATTTTCCATACCGATTTTGCAGTTATGGCATTTTCCGCAGGGAATAATTGTTGGCCAAGTTACTCGTTTGCCTTCAACCACTCCAACATTCTCATGTCCAAGTACAACAGGTAATTTAATGTCTGCTTCGCCCTTTATAGCATGCTTGTCTGTACCACAGACTCCAGAATAAATCATTTTCGCTATGTGCTCTTTTTTCGGTACTCTCAATCTTTTCAAAGTCATTTTAAAAGGCTTTTCTAAGACCAATGCTTTATATTCTATATATTCTGTCATGTTAGGACCCTCCATAAAGAGTTGGAGCTATCTCCTCAGCTTTTTCTAGAAACTCTTCATATCTTTTTTGATGTTGCTTCAAAAGATGTTTTGTAACTTCAATTGCGTGTTCAATGGCTAAATTGTTAGCAACTTTAACTTCTTTCTCCTCTGTTATTTCTTTTATTATAGAGTCATCCTCACAAAACCATTGAAGGATATTAAATGCACAGTTTCTTACAAGAGGAAAATTTTTATCTCTCAGACTGTTTAACTTTTGTTTTATAGTTTCGGGTGAATCTGTAAGCAGTATGCTATTTTTGGGTATACTCTTACCCATTTTTGATCCTTGTAGACCGGTAATCATTTTATTATATGTTATAGAAGGAAAATCATAGCCAAGTTTCTTTACCAACTCTTTTGTCAGCATAAAATGACTTATTTCATCTATTCCTAGTGTAATCAACGTTTTTTCATATGATAATGTTTGTGGATAAAGAATATCAGATACCATTACCAAAGAAGAAAAAACCTCTCCTAGACTCATTTTTCTATCATAAATTCTTTCCATATCTTTCAACTCTATATTTGATGTGAAAAAAATTGCACGTCTTAACACCTCTACATTTTGAGTTTGTAGATATATCACACACTTCTCTAAATCTAATCCTGCTGCGTAAAAATGAGATAGAAACTCGATAATTATTTTGTCTATATATTCCTTTCTAACTTTCCTTACACAGATGGCCTCTAAATCTGCTAGTGGTATGAATATTGTCGCATTATATTTCTGTTGATAATACGCCATCTGCTTCAATATCGTTAGGCTGCCGATGTGGAGGCACCCACTCGTCATGAAACCGCTTACTAATGCAACCTTTTTTCCTTCATTTGCTGCCTTTAACCAAACATCAAAATTATCATGACCAAGAATAACATTCCTTTTAGAGAATATAGGTTTGTCACGCAAATCAAAATTGAAATCGCTGAGATTAAAGTATTTTTTCAGAAAAATATAATCCTCTTCGCTAAGTGTTGAGATTTTCCAAGGGTTGAACACTTTTTTCATATATATTCACCTCCTAGACGATTGGCACCCAGCAGAAAGTATTATATCTATTAGCTCTTTTACGCTAATACCTTCATTGCATATCCGTGATGGAATTATTAAAGGTGCTGGTTCTAAATGGTTTTTTGAACGAAGATTCATAAATATATATTGAGAGAAATTGACATCTTTTTTTTCTAACATATTCCATAAAGGGGTTCCAGGCCAAGGTGTCGCTATTGAAAATTGTAGCTCGTCAGTTTTCAATTCAAAAGCAAATTTAATTGTTTCTACAATAGTTTCAGGCGTGTCAAAGGGTAAACCAAGTATAAAATATGCTCTTGTTTTTATGCCCGCTCTATGGGTTTCTTGGAAAATTTCTTTTATTTTTCTTTTTTCTATATTTTTATGTAATAGCTTGAGTATTTTATTTGAACCACTCTCTACACCATAATGGATTCGATAACAATTCGCTTCCGAAAGATCATTTAATAAATCCTTCTCCATTAAGTCTACTCGTGAAAAACAACTCCAATCAATTTCTACTTTTTCCTTTTTAAGAGTCTTACAAAATTCTTTGACTCTTCTCCTATTTAAGAAAAATAAGTCATCTTGGAAATAGATAGCATAGATATTATAGGTATCATTAATCTGCTTTATCTCTTCTATTATATTTGATACACTTCTCTCTCTATACGTATTTCCAAAAACACCTTTAAAACAGAATATACAATTAAAAGGACAGCCTCTGGTTGAAATCATTGTTGTAGCTTTCTTTCCATTTATTTCTAAGGAATATTCATTTATATCTAAAAGGTGCCTAGCTGGAAAAGGAATTTCATCTAGATTTTTAATTAATTCCCTATTAGGAGTGCTGATTACTTTGCCTTTACTAATGAAGGTAACGCTACAAACATACTCAATATTTTTTCCACTCTCAATATGCCTGCAAAGTTCCAAAAAGGTTATTTCTCCTTCTCCCCTAACTACGAAATCGACATTGGGGTTTTTTATAACTTCTTTTGGTAGTGCAGAGGCATGCGGTCCCCCAACAATAGTTATGACATCTTGGTTTATATTCTTAATAATTCCTGCGACTTTCTCACCATTGGAATGTGTAGACGTAACAGTCGATATCCCTACTATTTGAGGGTCAAATTCCATATATTCTCTTACTTGCTTTTCTATAGGAATCCCAGGTCGAAGGAACATATCCTTAATTTGGACTTCATATCCCTCTTTCTCTAAAACAGCTGCTATATAAGCTATTCCTAATGGTGGTCTATCGGTTTTCAGATGATTATCCCAAGGAGGTTGTAATAGCAATATTCTCATTTGCTTCTCCTCACCTGATTTTTTTATTTATATTCTCAATTATTTCATAAATGTTCCTCATCAGAAGTGGCTCTCCTCCTGACAAATAAATAGCCTTGACGCCAAGATTTTTGGCATCATTAATAATCTTGTTAATTGTTTTATTATCCAATTGTTCAATTTTTTTATTACCGCCATTAACGTAGCAGTGTATACAATTTAAATTACAATTCGTGGTCAGAATCAAAGATAAGTATTGTAAAGTGGCGTAGCTCATCTATTTTCTCCCTTCTGCACGTGTAGTCCATAAACGGCAGATTGAAATAATTTTCTCGTTACATAATTTTTTAATTTTCTCTTCACCGTAGAGGTATCTTGCAGCGGGACATCCCCCACTACATACATTTTTATATTCACACTTAATGCATCCATTTGGTAATGACCAAAACAATTCAAGTTCGTTTGGCAAACAACTTCTGTTAAGGTTTAATCTACTCTCATTAAAAATACCAAAATTAAGTTTTGTATCATAAAATAATGAGCATATATAAGCACTTCCATCAGGAAAAAGTGAGACTCTATCAATATTTTTTCCTAAGCATCCTCTGTAACCCCTCTCTAAATATATCTCAAAATCTTCGGGCGTACAATATGTAGGTGGATAATATACCTCAATCCCAGTAGATACAAGAGGATTTTCCTCCAACCGTTTGCAAAATTCTATCCACTTTTTGGCGGCTATATCCCATGAAGTATAATTTCTCCCTCTTTCCTCTACGGAAAATATGTGGTAGTCCACAAGACTTATATTCATCTTAGTGGCTATATTTAGTATATTTTCTCCATCTTTTAGATTAAAGCCGGATATTGTAGACACAATCCTGATGTTAAATCCCATATCCTGCGCTATTTTCATATTCTTTACGCATTTCTCATAAGTGCCTTTACCTCTAATCATATCATGTATTTTAGGCGAGGAGCCATCTAAACTGAATGACAAATATCTAACTTTTTTACTATCTATTTTTTTCAATATATTTACCTCCCAAACCCCATTCGTAGTTATGACTATGTAATATCTAAGTTCATAAGCATAATCTATAATTTCATCTAACCATGGATACAATAAAGGTTCTCCACCGAGTATAAACAGTAAGTTGGATCCTAACCTTCTAAAATAATCTAGCGCTTCTATTGCTTTATTTAAAGTAAACTCGTTTGGTTTACTCAACCTGTCGCCAATATAACAATGCTTGCACCTAAGGTTACATCTCTCTGTCACATATAAAAATAAAAAATTGAAACTACGATAATATCCTCGTCCATTTAAATAATATTGTTCATGGTTCCATCTATTCGTTATCTGTTCCATTTATACCCCTCGTACACAATCTCCTCTGCGATTGGCTTATATTTATTAAATCTATCTTGATGACTTAATAAAAACTTCTCGATAAACTCAAAACAAATATTTTTACACTCCCCGCAAAGCAGAGACCCTGTTTTACACCTATAAAATATCTCTTCTACGCTTTTTGAACTTACATGATGATATTTGAAAATAGTATATATTTTACATTTCTCGGGTACTCCTCCGTGTCTTCTCTGTTCTTTGACACTAACTCTACCTCCTGTAAAAGCGTTATAAAGTTTCTTCTTCACATCATTTATATCGTCTGACAGAAGAATGGAACTATCCGGTTTGCTTGAAGACATTTTACTTCCTTCTTGTAACCCGGGTTGAGGGGTTATATAGAGAAAACTAGGCAATTCAAAGTTGTAAGGAAGTCTTTTTGCTATATCCCGAATAACTCTGGCATGTGGATCTTGTTCCAATCCAATAGGAGTTAAACTTGGCATTTTTCCTTCGTACTCCGGTAATTGTGGATGTAGAACATCAGCATATTGTAAGAGGTTGGCTGCAATTTTTCCTAAATCCAAATGCCCGTATACAGCCTTAAAAGTGTTAGCCGTTATTTTTTTTGATAATTCAAAACTAAACTCAAAAAACCGACGCTCTTTCTGACTTTGCACGTATACATCTTGCTTTTCTAAACCCAATGCAAAGGCGTGAGCAAGATTTTCAACTGCAAATTCTTTGGCTTTTTCTAATGATGGGACTTTGTAATCTGGCCTACTAACGTACGCATCAATATCACAAATAGCAAAATATATTTTTGCATTCATCTTTTTGAATGATTTCACAAGATCTATTATCATTTTATGGCCAAGGTGTAGAGGACCCGAACTTGCTATCCCTGTCATTACAATAAATGGTTTCTTTTCTTTAATCCTATCAATAATTTTATCAAAATCCCTTTCGGCTACAATTATTCCTGGTCTTTTAAAAATATGAGAATCTATAACATCCCTATAACTATCGGGAAATCTTTTAAGACCAAAATCCTCAAACAGTCTATCATAATCTCTGATTTCATCAGATGTCCAAGGATCTATCCGTGCTTTTGATGCACCTTTTTCTTTATTTGTTTTATCCATTCTATCACCATCCTTATCCATATTTTTCGCCTATATATTTAACTTTTAAACAAGGCGGCTATGTCATATAACTCGTTCATATACGCATTGCGTATATACTCATTCTGGATGCCTACTACCCCCATCAAATCCAGCGGACTCCTTATCTTACTCAGATTTTTGGCACGTGAGTATAATTTTCTTCTCATATTGTTCCGAGCCAGAATATATAATCGGGTTCT
>JAJSZS010000047.1 GCA_030262725.1 Candidatus Desulfofervidus auxilii
GTAAATTCCCATTATGCAGGAAGATATGGAAGTATATCTCTTGGTATTTATAATGGTGCAGGATATCATGGAAGGGAAAAAAATAATGATAAACCTATTGAGGGAAGAATAACTATTAGACCATTGCCTGATATCTTGCCAGGTTTGCAATTTTCATATTTCGGAATTCGTGGTAAAGCAAATTTAGAACATAATCCCCCAAACTGGCAGGTCAATCTTCTTTTTGCAAGCTATGAACATGAATACTTTACTGCCACAGCTCAATATTATTGGGGAAAAAGCAATTTTAAAGGAACTGATGATTACGATAAAGATGGTTATTCCTTTTTCTTAGAGCTTAAACCTTATGCCTTCTCAAGCCTCCCTATAAGTGTGATAGGAAGATATGATTATTTTGATCAAAATGATGATCAAGATGATCTGGATGATGGAACTCTTGATGAAAGTAGAAGATATATTTTTGGAATTGCTTATCATTTAGATAAACCTCACAAAAGTATGTTTCTTATTGATTATGATTATGTAGATTATGAAGATAAGCTTTTAGCTGATGACAAAAGGTTTCAGCTAACCCTCCAGGTAAAATTCTAACTACTTACCTTCATACCACACCGTACCTTATATAGAAGGAGGGAGGAGCACAAAACTCTCCTCCCTCTTTTAATTGAGAATGAAAATGTATTATAACTTTCTCATATAGTCTCAATACATTAACATTTTCTATAACGGACTTGTGGCAATTTCAGATATGATTTTAGACTTGACGAAGTACAAAGTATTTGGGCAAACAAAGTAAGCCGTAAAATCCATAGTAGGTGTTTGTTTTGCTTGACAGTAAATATATTTTTATTAAGAGCCAATTTTAAAAGGTTTGTTTTCTTTTAAACATTTCTTAAGCAATTTCTGCCTTTCTCCAATCTTTAATCCTTGCAGGGGCATATATAGGGGCAAATTGAAACAATATAGCATATCTCTTAAAAAAAGCGAATAATAATTACCGCAAAGAGAAATAACTTGGCTTATATTTTTGATTACAAATTGTAGTTGCTTTTTTACTTTATCCTTAAATTTTTTTGAAACAAACAATTTTGTGTCATAGTTTCTGCTTATTATGAAATCTGGTTCAATAATTCCATATTTTCCAGATAAAATAACCCATTTATCTGCAAATCTCTCTGCATATTGCTTACAAAGCTTAAAATAATTGCTAATATAGGCGTCTTTTGCCTTAACTTTTCTTGCTCTGGGGTTAATATCCCAAACTTTTTTCTTTCCGCAAGGAATAATTATTAAAGTCTTATTGAAGTTGTGCATAAATCTTTTCCTCGATATATTTTCTCACTTGTTTAAACCTGAGAAATTGCTCTTCCTTTTCGAGAATTTCCTTGAAGGTTCTCAATTTATGTTTGTATTCAAATGGAATGTGATTATTGTTTACAATAAATTCCCTCTCTCTCAGAAGTTTTGTATATGTAACTTCGATCTCCTCTTTCAACCGATTTATCTCCATCCGTAATTTTCTTTTAGTAGATAGATCTTTTGTCTTTCTCCACTCTTTTTCTTTGGTTTGAAGCTCATTTTCTATTCGATTAAGAAGATTTAGGTACTTAGGTTTTAATCCTCTTTTTTGTTCAATACATGACAGGGAAAAAGAGATATTAATAAGGAGTTGTCTTTTTAGCTTATAATTAAAAATCCATCCTTTATAATCACTTCCCCATACTCCTATTTCTTCAAATTTCTTATGCCTTGAAGGGTGATAGCACCCAAGAACATATAACCATTTTGGATTAAACTCTCTTTTAATGGCTTCTATAACCTTATACATAAATTGTTCATCTCTCACTCTTACATATCTCGCACTATTTATTCGTTTTTTTAATAATCCTCCTATTGCAATAAATTCAAAATTGGTAAATAGTTTTTGATAACATTCTAAATACTCCTCTAAAGTTCTTCCTTGGGCTACTGCTACCAAGTTAAATCGATATTTCTTTTTGTTCTTTTCATAAATTCTTAATGCTTTTTCTGCACTTTTTAGGGTTGCTTTAGCATCCCTTAAAACATCGATCATTACTCCAAAATTGGTCTTCATTATGTTATACCTTTCAAATAATTCTTCATATTCAATTGTGCATCCGTTTTTGCTAAATATTCCAGAATCTGTCATCTTAACCAAAGAACTAGAAAGTAAATCTTCATTTAAAGAAAAAGATTTATCTTCATATAAGAGAGGCAATTCTTTAGGGAACTTTTTGAAGATTTGCCATACGTTCTTTGATGTGAAAGCATGAGTCATTATACCTACTTTAATGTGGGGATATTTTAATAACACTCCTTTAAGGATAAGAAAACTGGCTGGCCTGTCTGCAACAAAAAATGGAATAATATGTTTTTTCATATCAGTCTAGGTTATCTTATTATTTGTCGTTGAATAATTTGAGGGAGTTGATTTCGTAAAAAATTCCTAATCCGCTCGTTCGCATCTGAAGCATGAATAGGAATAGGCACAGCTTTTAATCCGGTAGCATCATAACTTGCGAGAAGCCAATCTCCGGGTGTAAATTTAAAGGTCTGGCGAAACATGTCTTCGGAAAAGCCAAAGGCCTCTTGAATTGCTTCCCTATCGCTAAGGCGTGGCATCTTGCTGATTAAATAAGTATGAGGCTGAGCCATGACACTGGTTTTAAGGTAACGCACTCTCTGGGTGCAAATACCAACTCCTATTCCAAATTTTCTCCCTCTACGTGCCAAGGTCTCAGCAATCCAGGCAGAACGAGCATAACTGCTATCTCTTTCGTATTGCCCTGGAATAAACTCATCAGCTTCATCAAAAACAAAGCTTACTAATGGATGAATTATTCCTCTTCTCCTGCGTCTCTCAAACAATTCTCGTCCTAATTCATATGCAAAATCTCGTAAATCATCAGGATTATGTGATTGGATGACAAGAAGACAATTTTCATTTCTCCGATTAAGTTGTTCAATGATATCTTCAAGTGTCATGGTAACTTGAGGAGGAAATACCCGTTGAGACTGATTTTGAATATTCTCAAGAAGACGAGCGAAATTTGATAGATTATTAAGGGCTGTTGCTGTTAAGTTTGTATGTTGCTGTCTTATTTGTTCAATATGAGTTCTTATCTGTTGAGCAGTTTGTGGGGATAAAGGTTGGCTCCCATATTGTTGTCTTAAAGTATCTCGCAGAGTAAATATAATGCTTCGAGATCCTCCAAGATTACCTCCGGTTAAAACTCGATCATTTTGGTCTATAAACTCTCGAAATAAAAGAGCGGGTGGCTGGTAAAAGCGAATTTTTCTATCATTGAGCAATTGAGAAAAAGCTGGACGAAATTGATTTCGAATCCTTTCTAATGGTTTTGGAAAGAGTGTACTATTAAGTAAATGGTTTACAGCATTATTTCTTTGAGCATTATCCCCACTTAGAAACTCTACCACTGATCCTGGCAAGGTATGTTCTCCGATTGCCAATATCCATGCTTGTGGGAGAGTAAGTAACTGATCGAGCAGGAGTACTGTATATTCACCCATTAGGTCAAAAAGAACAATTTTCACTGGACGATTACGCTCTCGTGAAATTTGAAGAAGTTCAGCTATATAGGTACTTACAAGATTTGATTTACCGACTCCAGTGAACCCAAATATACCGAAATGAACTCGAATAAAATCTTCTGCACGCACATAAATTGGTACTGCATCATTAACTAGCCATTTTCCTGCTTCAAACACGTAATCTTCTGCGGGGGAAATTTCTCTGTTTACAATTTCTCGGGTAGCATCGTTAGTTAGCACTCTTACATCTGCTCCAATCATAGGCAATGCAGATTCTTGACTTAATTCTCTTCCATTTACCGATTCTGTGATTTCCATTCCTGTTGGCATAGCAATACATCTTATAATTGTAGTATCTTCCTCAGAACGATCTTCTTGAGAAGTCCAATCGGTAGCAATATTCCTTGCTGCCTCCATTACAAAACCGGGATATCCTTCGGGATTTTCTCCTAAAGCGTAGTGGATAGGCATAATAGAAACGATTTCCAAAATACTATAGTGAGTCTCATTTTGATTTGACGAAAAATTCTTAACTGCTACCAATGTTCCTTCTCGTAGCTCGGTCATGGTTTGCCTAGTATATTCAAACCAAATTTCAAACTGAAATCTTGTCTGTTCATTCTCTTCTATCCTCATGAGACGGCCGATACGGTTTGGAATAAAAACTTTTCCAATATCTTGTATTGGCATGGCTCTTACCTCCTTTGTGCCTCTCTTAATGTTCTAAAAAGACGTGCAAGAGGTCTTCCTCTGAAAGCTATTTCGCTCGACTTAATTAGACGATCTACTCTTCTTTTAACGCTCTTTGCACCCCAATCTGCTTTATGAAGAGGGTCGGGATAACCTATTACTTCTGGGAACAAATTCCTTGTAAGTACATTTAGAAGCCAAACCGATACTGCTTGCCCATAGTTTATGTTTTCGTTTGTTCCAAAGTAGATTGGGGAAATTTTCCCTAAATCAGAGTTAGAGATAGTTGGTCCGTTTAAGAAATTGGGATCCCATTGAGGATCAATAAGACGGTCTATAAAAATAACATGTCCCATAAGAGGTGTAGATTTTGTTTTTCTATGGAAAAATTGTGCTAATGAGCGAGCAAAAAGGCGTTCAGGATTAATAACATTTCCTCGGACTCCTCTTATATACCTTTTTCCCGTATCGTCTTCCTCTACATGCAAGGTCATAAAAACTGAGTCAAATTCTGTAATAGCCCAGGGAGCACTTAAATCATCAAGTTGACAGGCTATACTTTCTAAAAGTACTCTATCTGTCCATGGTAAGCTCCCTGTTTGGATGTTTGGGAAAATGCCAATTTCACGCATTACGCCAATGTAATGGCGAGAAAAATATCTCGTTGAAGAATCCTTTGCAATACTTAAAAGCATAATCCCACGTTCCCAGCAAGTTTCAATTAGTGCTCTTAAGCCAATAGCTACTAAAAAAGATATATCTTCCGGAGACATCCATCTATATCTTGTAGTTTGTCCTTCTTTAATTTGATAGATAAGAGAATCAGGATCCCGTCTATGAAAAAGACGGTCACAGAAATCCTCGAATAACCTCACAGAATCGAACCAAGAAGCACGAAAGTCAAAATTCGGCATTACTTGATTATTTTCCAATTTAACAACCATTTGGGCATGAGGTTCATTTAAGCTTTTTATCCATTCATCTTTATCAACATCTGTTCGTGAAACAAGAGTATCTAAATCTATAGGTTTACCGCCATTTTCTGTTAATAACCCAACAAGGTATGACCAACGTCGATATTTCTTTGCAGTAGGAATCCCCAGCTTTGAATTTATTGGATGAGCATATACAACTAAACCATCTCTTTTTTCTAATCTTCTCGTGCCAATAGGACATCCGAAAAGGTGAATATTATTTATCCCAACATCGGTGGACATTAAAACACTGCTTAAGGAAAGATCGAGTAAAATCAATTTAGGTGGTTCTAAAGTTGAACTTCTTGCCATCTGATATGCTAAATAAATCTCAGCTAATTGCATTAACCTTGTATGGATGCTTGATAAATTAATCTTATTTCTGTCGTCGACGATAAATTCATCTTGATATCCTGCATCTGTAATATCTCCTGCTTCAGCATAGGGAATCGGAACATATGCTACAAGGCTTACATCATGATCCATAGACCAACGTTCATATCGTAATTTAGGAGGTTGAGATTCGATACGAATGCAACCTTTTACCCCATAAGCAGCAGCAAAGAAAACCATGAAGTCATTAAAAGGATCGCGAGAACAAGTACCATCAATAGCAATAAAATGAATATCCCTTCTTTGAAAATATTCTTCCGCTTTAGCAACGATTTGGTTTACAATATGAGGATTTTCAAACATTCTTCCGTAATGAACAAACAATTGATGAAGAAAATCTTTATAAAATTGAAACGCCATCTTTGCATTATTCAAATACGCATTTTCATAACGCTCCTGCGAATATTGAAGAGCATTTTTATAACTATTAAATATTCTTGAAATTATTGACATTTTTAACCTTCAGATTTTTATCTTTGATATTACATTTTAAAAATTGTCAATTAAAATGTCAATAATAACTGATTAATATATGAGGTTCAGCTTTACTGAATTTGGGCATAGCGAAGCAAAACCGTATGTCTGCTATTATACACTGTGCACAGCATCTTTCACCTCTTTTACCTGGATTTTAATGTATTCCTAAAAATTTATCCCCTTTTCTTTTGCTTCCTCGGCAAGCAGTTTTCTTGCTATGTGAACTTGTTGTAATGCAAAATCATCCGGGAATTCTCTCTCAACATCCCTTTTTATTTCCTCTACTCTTTCCTTCTTCATAATTTTCACCTCCTACAATAACTCTCCTGGCGTGATTATTTCTATCTGTTTTAGTTTCCTCAAAGTATTTACCATTCTTACTACATCTTTCGTCCTCCTTCTAACAATGTGACGAAAGTTCCGGCTCAGGAGATAATCTATGATGAATTAAAAATCAAATTTATTTCTAATTAAAAACTAAAGAATAAGCTATCAATACAGCTTCTTTTATTTTAGCTGTACTTTTTTATATTAAGCAATTCTTCAAAGATCTTTCTAAGTTGAATAAATTTTTCATGAGAACCGCCTTTGTCTGGATGAAGTTCTTTTGCTTTTTTTCTAAAAATTTTAAATAAATCCTCTATTGAGGCTCTTTCTAATTCTTCAACAGGAATGTCAAAAATCTTTGAAGCTTCAAAATATATGCTTTTTGTACGAGCTCTATATTTTTTTATAATAGGAAAAAATAAAATCATATCAAAATACATCCATACATATCTGCAAAAATAAGTTCTATGAAGTTCTTCAACACTTAATCCCATTCTAAAACTTTCATCTTCTAAAATTTTACAAAAATTACTTATAAATATCTCATCAAGTTCCCATGGTTTTAATCTTGGGTAAAGATAAAGTAAATCAAATATAACAAGAAGATACTTTATCTTTTCTCTATACTTTAACCTATCTTCTAAATCCCAAAAATAGTTTTCAAGTTCATCCCTTGATTTTTCAGTAAGTTCACTTAAAAAAGGATATGGAATATGCATAATCTTTTTAGGATGAGAAATATTAAATTTTAAAACTAATCTTCTTTTTATATCAAAAGGATGAATATCTTTTATCGAAAAATGTTTACGAGTTTTTTTAATTCTTCTCGGACGGGTAAATTGATTAATTATTCTTTGAGCCTCAGGTTTTAAAAATCTAAAAAATAATCTTTCAAGTTCCCAC
>JAJSZS010000048.1 GCA_030262725.1 Candidatus Desulfofervidus auxilii
TGATTACTAATTTTTTTGCACCCTCAATATACAATGATGTAACAGATATTTTTTTTTCTCTTGCTAATTCTTGAAGTTGAGTATGAATAGACATAGGTGCTTTTAAATTAAACGATTTTAAATCTTCGCTCATGTTGTGTCCTTTGATTGTTTTCATATATGAGTATATATAAAAGATATATATATTTAGCTTATTTCTAAAATAATTTTGCTAAAAATCTTAAAATCTTAAATAATATAACAAAAACGACTCCACGTATGGGGGGAACGACTCCACGTATGGGGGCTTTTGACTCCACGTATGGGGGGAACGACTCCACGTATGGGGGGAACGACTCCACGTATGGGGGGAACGACTCCACGTATGGGGGCAATTCGCTAAAACTTCACTAGAAGTTTTACTAAAAGCTTACTAAAAGCTTTTTAGTAAAACCAAAGATTAAAAGATTTTTTCTTTTAGAAGAAAAATCTTTAATCTTTTAATAATTGCTTTTGAGAATAAGGTTTAATTTTGTTATATATATTGATATTTTCTATCATTGTTTCAATATCAATAAAAAATAATTTATCCCACGTAGGCATATTGTTAGCAATAGTTTTCATAAGCTTTTTATTTGGTGTAATATAAAGTATTCTGTCAAAATTATCTTGGCTTGATCTCTTTACAAAATCCTTATATTTGGGATTTCCTTTTTGATGTGTTTCAACTTCTATAGCTATTGTATGTATTTGTGTTTGAACGATTAAATCAGGTACTGCATGATAGGTATTTTTATGATGCCAAACAGAAGTACGTGTAACCTCACCCAATTTGGAAAGATGATAATAGGCTATTTGTTCTATTATATTATGGTGTATCTGGCTTATAGAACCTCTATGTACCTTTGGAATATAACCAAGGTCTAAAAGTAGGTCTTTGGTGCTTTTTGGTAGTGTTACGGCATTTCTAGGCTGTGTTAGTCCTGTAGGCACTAATTTAATTAACCCCTTTTTCTTCATGTGTGATATTTTATTTCTAGCTCCCTGTACGGACTTGTAAAAAGTTTTACCTAAAACTTCGGCATAGCTTCTGCCAAAATAACTTATGAATATTAATATTTCTAGTTCTTTTTGGTTATATTTGATTTTAATCATATTTATTCTTCAAACGTCACTTTTTCTCTTGAATAAAAGATTTTCCAAAAAAGATAATCTCCTGCAAGGCTGGCTAAATTAATGATAAAAATAAGAGTAACAAAAAAATAGGTATCTACATGACTAATCTCAACGCCAAATTGATTAATTATTAAATTGACCCATGAAGCTATAATTTGGTCTAAATTTTCACCGAAAAAATAACCAAAAAATCCCCATACTAAAATTAGCAAAAGTCCAAATGCGTAAGCAATTTTTACACTATACAATGTTTCAAACCAAATATCAGATATAGCCTTTCTTACACCGTTTTTTGCTTCCTTGGTATCAGATGGTGCATAAGCACGTATTGTTATAGTTTTCAAAAATTGTAAAGTCCATGAAAATATAAATACACCGATTGTAAATGATGCTACACCCAACCATGTATTAAATGCTCCAAACATTAACATGATTGGTACAATTATAAATGTACCAAAAAAGTAAAAAGTAAATTTTTTAATTTTACTACTACGTTCCAAGATACGCCATTCAGCAAGTCTATCATGTATAAGAGTGTCAAATTTGCCAATTCCTCTTGCTGTTCCTGCTTCTTCTCTTGATATGTAATTTTGAAGTACTGCTCTCATCCCTGTACGGACTTTTTTCTTTAGACTTTCATCATCACCTCTACCCTCTTCATATTGGTTACGGTGGAAATTTTCACTACCCATATTAAAAACCTTTCTTTTTTTTAAAATATTTGCTATAATTCTCATGTTGTGTCCTTTGGACGCTCAACGATTGTTTTAGCCAGCGGTTCGCTGGCTAGTCTTCCCTATATTTATTATGTTAAAAATCTTCTAATGGTGGAAATACCAATTTAGGATTATATTCTGTATCAACGTCATAACTTGCTTTTATTCCGTTAATATCTACTTCTCCACCCTCAATCATAATAGCTATCTCTTCTTTTGTAAAAACATGCCCTTTTAATTGTTTTGCTTTTGGATTTAGATACATAAAAAAATTACATCCTGTTTGTTCCCCATTTTTATAAATGTTATTTTCACATTTAATCATTGGCACTTTTGCATTGTTTACTTTTTTGATAACGCCTGCACATAATGGACATTTTAAAGTTTTGTCTTGACTCATGTTTTTTCCTTTGGAATATTTTTTTAAGCTTTTAAGCTTAACAGTACACCCCTGTAAGATGCACCATTAAATTAAAAATCTACAATATCATCATCAGCAGCATTAGCAAGAATAGATAAAACATCTTCTTTTATATTAGTATTTTCACCATGCTCTATTTTTATATTTGGGTCTTTGATTATTTTTTGCTCTTTTAACTCAAAGGTAACTTTGTTTGGCTTAGATACTTTTTTATTAATTTCATCCCAATTAAACGGATTTGAGCATTTTACAAAATGAGTTTCTACAAATACGGCTGTGTTCAGATATTCTGAAATTAATATAGCGTGTTGTTGAAACCACATCGCCCTAATTCTAGTAGTATTAAGTAAAGGCTCTAAATCTTGTGAAAAAGTATCTTCCAGATTCCTTTTTGAATATTTGGTAACTACTTCATCACCACCTAGAAGCCCTACATATTTTAAAGTTTCTGTATCAGATATTTTATAAAATAGTTTTACGGTACTGTTTGATAAAATTGCATTACGTACTGACATATCTTCTATTTGAGAAAGATCCTGCAAAAGAAGTGAACAATTTACACCAAATCCTGCAAGTGTACTTAATCCACCAGATAATCTTTTTGATACATAAAAAGAAACTTCATCAAAAATTGCATGACAGTTCGCAAGATTTCCTTTTGCTTTTTCTTTTCGTACAGTTTGGGAAATATCTATATACAAAAGCTTAAGCATTTGTAAACTGGATGAGTTTTCCATATCACATTTAAAGTATAAAACTTTGCCATTATAAAGAGCTTCTTTGATGCTGTATTTTGTATAGATATTTGCATTAAGTAACAGTTCAAAAATTTTCATATAAATCATTTCTAAAGCAGCTATATTTTTTGCGTTAAATTGTAACTCTTCTAAAAGTTCTGTGGTAAAATACATGTTAGATAATTTTTCAATTCTATTTTGATTTGGCTTTACTTTTTGTAGTTCTTCTTGAAGCTGTTTATACTTTTTTAAGTCATCAAATAAGCACCTTACATATTCCATAATGAAATACCAATCTTTAGGGTTATCTTTTGTCTTTTCATTGTTTGGATTATAGATTACTTCTAAAATTTTTAAAAGAGTCATTCTTTGATTTCCTCTATAGTGTTCGACCGCTGGATCGGTACTCTTCTCAAACTCTAATGCAACTGAAATTTTTTCCCACATTTCAATAATCGTATCATCATCATTGAAGCCACTATAACCAAAGTCATTAGGATAATTTACAATCAAAAAATCTTCGGGGCGATTTTGTTTTTCTAGTTCTTCTTTTATTATTTGAGGTGTAAAATCTTCTTGTTTAACATCCACATAAATTAACCCGTCTTTGTAGCGTAATGTTTCTAATACATTATTACCTATGACGATACCTTTACCTGAACGTGTGTAACCTACATATAATTTATGGTTGATTGCAGCTTTTGGTATATACATTGGTTTATATTTTTCTTCTGTTTGGTCGTAAGTGATACCAAAAAATTCATAACCATCTTTACAAATATATTTTGATGGACTGTATTTTTTAGGTGGGTGATAAAGTTCTTTTTTTGCAGTTGTGATAGATGTAATACTTCTTCCAAGATTTGAAGCAAAATGACGCATTTGGACTTTTTTATTTTGGTTTTTTTTCTTGAATAAATCAAACATTTTTCTACTTTCAAAGTGATTATATTTTATGTTATATGTATATAACTATGCTATTTACGAGTATATCGTTAGTATAACATTAAAAACTAAATTATATAAGCACAATAGCTTTATAAAATTTCTGGATAAGATATACTAAAATAATATTAATATATCTATAAATTAATATAATATAAGAATACAATAGGTATTAAGAATAAATATACTACATATTCTTTAATGTTTTAATAAGTTTTATTGCGTCTAATTTGTAAAAGTTTAGTATTATTATTTGTACGGCTTCTTGAAATTTTTTAGGACTATGATTTTTTAAATAGTTCATTTTTTTAATATTTTTTTCTACTGAACTTTCAGTATCTAGGTATTTATGAAGTTCTTTAAAATCTGTATTTAAAAGGTACGCTAAATCGTGCATATCTTTTATTTTTTTTACTCCACTATTGCGTTTTTTTTCTAGTGATTTCCTCTTGGTGCTTAGTCCTAATTTTTTAATTCTTTGGTAATAATATGCTACAGAAATATCTAGCGTTTTAGTAGCACTTTTTACACTCTCCCCCTGTAATATTTTAGTATGAATTTCTTTTATTTCATCATCTGTAATCATCATTCTTCCTTTAGTTTATAAAATCAAATATAGAAGTTTGTGTAAACTTATTATCTTTGATTGCAAATATATCTTTTAAACTCTTTTCAGTTGTAAAAGTGAAGCTTTTTAAATCTTTTTCGTGTATCCATCCACATGATTTAAAGAGATAATTTGAGTCAAGTTTTGTTATAAAATCACATTTTTTTAACATAATTTATCCTTAAAATATATATAATATATTACCCCTTGATGCAAGGGGCAATATAGCGATTTAATCAAATAAAAAATCTGAAAATTTATAGAATTTATTTTCTATACATTCGCCTAAACTATTACAATATTTTATTAACTTTGCCATGCTTAAGCCTCCCCATTTTTAGAGAGGTTTGTAAGTCTATTACATGATACATATAGCTCTTTGTATGTGTCACCATTTTTGGTTGTTTTCTCTCTTTGGGATAGTTTCCCCTCTATGGCAACTCTTGCACCTGTATTAATGTTTTGATTTACATATTCGGCTTCTCTTCCAAATACTGTCACCTCAACAAATACGGTTTTATCTTTTACATCATTGTTAGCTACTGTGAGATATGCTACTGCTTTTTTATTCTCTTTGCCAGCTATAAAATGTGGTACTTTTGTTACGTTTCCGATTAGATTTACTGTTTTCATGTTGTGTCCTTTAAGATTGTTTTTTATATCTATCATGTAATACATTTTAGATATAAGATATTATATCCTAAAAATAGGATAATGTCAAGTAAAATATAAATATTTTATAAATATTTTACTAATATTTTATATATAAGTAAGGCTATGCTACCTTACTTATATTTTCGCTACATCCTAAGAGATAATCAGTTGCTTTTTGTGCTTCGCTTGCTGCTTTCCAAAGGATATTTTTATTTTCTCTAATGGCTTTAATCCATCCTTCTAAATATTCTACGTGCTGGCAGTTTTGTATATTAATATTGAACTCGCCACACATAAAAACGCTTGTAAGCTCTGCTACAAGCTCTTCAAATCCATAGGCTTTACTTGCTATAGTCTCACCCATTTGTCTATCAAGTCTATCTTTATGCCCTGTACTGTGTCCTAGTTCGTGAAATAAAGTAGAGTAAAAATCCTCTGTACTCACAAATCTTTCTAGGGGTGGCATGCGTACCTCATCCATTGCAGGGCTATAACATGGCTGAAATCCCTCATATTTAATAGTGATAGGTAATGAGCTAATATAGTCCTCTACAGGTCCTATTTTCTCATTTTGGTATGTTTTAGGCTCTGCGATGTCAAACTCTAAGCCCTCTATTTGTTCAATGTTGAATACGGTATAGTATTTAACCATAGGGTACTTTATTTTTTCGCCTTTTTCATCAAGCTTTTTACTCTCTGCCATGGTGTAGAAAAATACAGACGTGCCACGCTCTCCTTTTTTTACTTTCCCCCCCAATGCTAAGGCTTGTTTAAATGTCAAGTATCTATTTGTTTGATACCCTCTTTCTATTGTTTGCATCCATAATAAAAGGATATTAATACCTCTATAACCCTTTTTAGTGCTTTCGTTAAAAGGCATCCCTGTACTTGCACCACTCCAAGATTTAACCCATTGCTGACCGTTTGCCTCCATAGAGTCAATTAGTTTAGTTACGGCTTCTTCAAATTTTTCTTTGATGTGATTGTTTTTCATGTTGTGTCCTTTGATTGTTTGTAAGTATATTATATCTAATTTATCGGATTATGTCAAGTAAATATACATAAAATATAAATAAATTATGTATATTTTATTATGTTTAAAAGTTCATCTTAGGCGACAAATCCTTAAAAGGGTATAGCCGTCCAGCCGTCTTTAACTAATATGAGTAGGGCATTAGCTAAAAACTCTTCTGTTTCTTCAACTCCCATAGGGGGCTTGATAGACTTTGCGTAAATGACAATATCGTTTTTCATTAGTGTTATGATGTCATGCAGGTAAAGACCTGTAATCTCTTTTAGTTGGTTGTTTAGTTCTAAAAATGTGTTTTTCATGTTGTGTCCTTTGATTGTTTGTAAGTATATTATAGCCTAAAAATAGGATAATGTCAAGTAAATATACATAAAATATACATAAAATATAAATAAATTATAAATAAATTATAAGCAAAAAATACGGTATAACAAAGTTATAGACTAAGTTAGCCTGATGTGAACAAGTTTAGTTTAAGGTTAGTC
>JAJSZS010000049.1 GCA_030262725.1 Candidatus Desulfofervidus auxilii
TGCCTTGCGCCACCAAAATACCAATGTCCGTAAAAATACTCTTTCCATTCTTCTTTTGTTAGTTTAGATTTTTCTTTAATTTCCTTTGAGATTCTTCCACTCTTTCCAGGTTTTTTAAAAATGAGTATAAATTCATAGTCAATCTCAATCATTCCATTAGGCGGATAAGGATAGGAACCCATTACATTTGCTCCACCTGTCGTGTTCATTGTGGTTTTCTTCTGCCAGATTATTGAACCCATAAAGTCAAAACCTATATCTTCGCATTGAGCTATAAATTCGGCGTGTAGTGGTATAATTTTGTATCTGCCATAAATTATAGACCTTGCGAATTGATCGCCTATGTTTATTGCTAATCTCCGTCCCGGTTTAAGAACACGATAACATTCTTTCCATACCCTGTATAAATCTTTCAAATATTCATGCAAGCTTTCTCCATAACCAATCTGTCCGGGAGCTCCGTAATCTTTAATATGCCAGTAAGGTGGAGAAGTAACAACTAAATCCACACTGTTATCATCAATTTCTATCATCTTTCGACTATCACCGATTATTATTCTCGCCCAGTTATTCATCATTTCACCCTATATAATTCCCAAGTATTAACATTTCTACAAAGGGGCTTCGAGCGATTTCGGACAACGTTTGGCGGGTATCTAAAGTCGCCGAAGGCAATTTGGGTGAGGGCTGAAAGCCCGAACCACATACCCGCTTGTTAGGCGACCCGAAGGGCAAGCCACGACAGTGGCGAAGCGTTTCGCTTGGCGGTCTCAAGTTCAATCCTCCTTCAATCGTCTTATAGGTGTCTGTTTGACAGTAAATTTTGTAGGAAATTTCTTCATTACTTCTTTTTTATCATATCCTGCTTCTGAAACTACTATCATAGGCATTTCAATTAAATAATGTCCTCTTTCAACGAATGCATTTAAATCCTCAATGGCCTCTCTTAATCCTGGCTTTTCGCCTTCTATTGGTATTGGTAACCTAACCTCAAATTTTTGTCCGAATATTTTTAAGGTTATCTCAATCCACAATATACTGTCAGGTCTGTCTTTTTTATGAGTATCTCGAGGATTTAGAGAGAGAATAACATCCGCATTTCCTATTTTAAAAGTTTCAGTTCCCTTATATTTTAGAAGAGCATTATATATTTCACTTTCTTTAACTTCAGGCATTTAACTCTCCTCCTTTAAACCTTTCAAGAAAATTGGACGTAAACGTTCCAGAGATTTTTTGACTTCATCCAGTTCAATATCCTCTGGGAAACTTTCTTCACCTTTTAGGAATTTGAAAATCCTCATTCCACTTTCGTCAAGGTGTTCTAAACTTTTCTTTTTTATTTCTTCTAAAAGTTCTTGGAGTTCTGGCAGAGTTTTCTCGTTTAATTCCGACTCCTCTAACGTTTCACTACCAAATGATCTCAAAACAGACAAATACATTTTTATCTCATCGATTAATCTTTCTTTTTCTCTACTATATTCATCTTGCATTTCTTTGATGATAGATTGAGCATCTTTATGAGATCTGCTTTTTACTTTTTCTTTAATTTCTTCTTCTAGAAGCCCCAAATCATGTACTAAGTTGTTAATTTTTTCACTTGTATCATTTAAGTCACTTATAAGTTCTTCAAATTTAATAGAGTAATCTATCAAAATCCCAAAACTACTTAAATAATCAAAATTCGAAAGGGCCTCCTCGGCATCATCTATAAAAGTTGTGTCTCTTAATGTCCTTATTATAAGTTCCCGCTTAAATTGTTCATTTATATTCCTATTGGCAATATCTTTGACCCGCGGACCAATATCTAAAATATCTTGGAGTCTTTGAATGATAATTTCAGGACTTTCAATAAGCCACTTTTCTATTTCTCTTGCTTCAATTAGAATATTCGCAACAATTTCATCAATTTTATTTATTTCCTTAAAGTATTTTAAAATATCATCAATAAGTTCTGTGTTATCGAAAATCTCATCAGGTATCTTTTCTACATCAATTCCTATTTTCTTCAATTTTTCCTTATTCTTATGTCTTAGCGGATTAACAATCGCTCTTTCCAGCGACTTTATAAACTTCTTAACTTTATCCTCAGACCAGTCGCTTATTGTGGTGGGAAGCATTTTTCTTTCGTCAGGCGATATTGTCATAGATTTCTCTATCAAATCATCCAATTTTTTAGAAATATCTTCAGCAGTCCAAATTTTTCTTTGAATTATATCAGTGATGTTTTCTACCATTTTAATCCTCTCCTTTTATTTGACTAAGCCTATTATCAATATTATTTAATGTATCTTCCAACTCGGTTATTTTCTGGGAAATTTCATCCAAGTATTCTCTGTTTTCCTCAGCTCTTTCTTTGATATCCTCCAAACTAAGTGTACCTTCTATCTTTGTGTTTGCTTCAATTATTTTGTCCAAATCCTTCTTCTTTATCCCTAAGAATTTCATAGCTTTTCTGTATTCTAAGAAATTTCTTTTCAAATTCTCTGCTGATTCTTGTAAATCTTCTAGTGCCCTTTCAGTATCGCTACATAAATCATCCAATTCTGTAATATCGTCATCAATTTCTTCTATATTCTCACTAAGCAGTATAATTATAGATTTTACTACATCTGAAGAGTTGCTGGATCTGTTAATCACTTCTAAGAGTCTCTTAAATCCATTAAGAGATTTAACTAATCTTTCGTAATCTCCAAAATCTATTCCATCTAAACCAAAAGTATTTGCTCTTTTTTCCAGATTATAACACTTTTCTAAAGTAGGAATTATTTCATTTTTTAACTTTAGCGATATATTCTGTATTTCTTCCTCTTCTATGTCAAATTCTTTCCTAGTTACTATCCAAATTGCTTCTAGTAAACGATTTACATCTTCGTCGGGATGTAACTTTAGGAAATCATCGAGCCTAAGTATACGTGCCAAATCCTCTAATTTTTCTTTTTCATCTTTTCTCCAATAGTTTCTCAATCCTTCAATGATCTCGGTATCTCTTATCTTACCACCTTTTGTTCGATACGGTAGCAATCGATCTGGTAGTCTCGTATGTCCTCCCTTTCCAGGTGCCTCTCTTCCAGAAATTAGAAATCGCAAATCTCCTATTCCTTTACCTTCTCTACCGCCTTTGAAAAGTTCCCTAATATCTGCTAACAAAAGTTTCTCCTCTGGCTTTAGATTGGCAAACACTAATGCTACACCACTTATTGCCACCTTTCTATGCCCAATCTGTTTCTTTCCCCATACATCGTCTGAATATGGAGGTTTCCCTTTGTAAATAAGTTCGGGTTTAGGGAGAGAGTCTTGTACAGTATCATTTAAAGCCTTACCGTAAATATCAGCCTTTCTAGAAAGTAAAAGATCCTCCTTATTTTCCTTAAATTCTTTTAATATCTCCATTAAATCTCTGGGAATATTATCAAGTTCTCCAGATGCGCTCAGTAGAAAGTCTGTGAGTAAGTGTGGTAGGTATTCTATTCTAAGTTTGTCTCTATTTTCCAACCATCTAAGAAGAGGTTCAGTGTCTGTTTTTATATTTTCTCCATGAGGTAAGAAGCATAAAACTCCTTTGCCATCAGGTAATGCTGAATCGAGAAATTCATCTGATTTCCAATATTCATTAAAATCTCTTTGGGATGCAAAGAAAAGCACTGTTATATCTCCCTCAGTCCACTTCCATATAGGAAGACCTCGTCCTTCCCATCTTTGTTTCATATCCGCTGGCACATAATTTCTTACAATTGGATTCATAGTGGGGAACGGAAACACTTCTCTGATTTCTCCAATTGATAATGGAAGACCTACTTCCACTTCTTTATATTCCCAAAGTTTTCCTATGATCCCGTAAACTGCTGCGTGCTCTTCTTTTGTTCTTTCGTATAGACTAAGTATTTCTCCAAATCTTTTTGAAAGTTCTGGACTTCCATGTTCATATTCAAGAAAATGGTCTAATGTAATAGAAAACAACTCAGGTAAGTCATCTTCATCCACATACGTTAACCAGTTTTCATCTGATAGCGTACGAACAGTCTTTTTGAAATATTCTGCTAAAAGTATCGCATTATCTTTGCTTATTTTAAATGCTTCTATTAATTTGTCTGCAAGTTCTCCAACATTAAGATTTTCAGTATCTATGACGTATCGTCTCGCTTTTTCCATTTTCTTAGGAGAAAGCTTAAATAAATATGGGACTTGAGAAGGATTGATCTTATCAATTACCGCAGGAGGTACCTCGGTTGGTGGTTGACCGATAGGATCTAATTCTGTTCTTAGAATTCTGGAAGTCTCATCAGAATCTAAAGAGTGGTTTAATCTTTTAAGAACATCTATTGTTTTAAATAATTGTCTTGCTTTTCCTCTTGAAAACCACCAGCAAGAATTGCTTCTTCCTGCATCACTGATTATGTTTTCACGAATATATTTAACATCAGCAGAAGGTATAACTATTCTCTTGACTCTGTCTCTATCGGCACCACCAAGTTCATAGATTCCAGCTGGTGCAAATGCTAAAAACTTAAGATGCGTTTTGCTTTCGAGCCACTCTCTCAAAGGTGACCTATCTTTTGTTTGAACAATGTTTTGAAGATTTCCATACTGTCCTTCCAATTCATCTACAAGCAGAATTATTTTTGTGTTTTCAGAGATGCTATGGGAGAATTTCTCTATAATCCTGTCAATGAGAGGTGGACAATCTTTTCTCATTTTTCCTCTCGGATCTATGATATTTTCTAATCCTGCACGATCTCCATTATTAAGACATCTTCTTATTTCGTCTATCTTCTTTTCAACTAAAGAATACACTTCACCTGGTGTCCATTGATGTTCTTCTGTTTCTTTAATTATTTCTCTAAATAAATCTTCAGCGAGAAAGTATAAAGGTATAATTTCCTTTTCAATTGAATATTTATGAATCTGATAAAGAAGCAGCGTTTTACCTATCCCATATGTTCCTAAAATAGCATATGCAAAAGATTCTATGGATGTCCCATTTTTATAGTTCTCTAATATACGTTGAATTTCTCTATCTATATTTTCATGTTCTTTGGAGAGAGGTTCCCATTTTGCCTCATAATTGGCTACTATCATTTTTTACACCTCCATTATATTTTAGACCGCCAAGCGAAATGTCGCCTAACGTTCCGGG
This sequence comes from Candidatus Desulfofervidus auxilii, assembly GCA_030262725.1. NCBI lineage: Bacteria > Pseudomonadati > Thermodesulfobacteriota > Candidatus Desulfofervidia > Candidatus Desulfofervidales > Candidatus Desulfofervidaceae > Candidatus Desulfofervidus > Candidatus Desulfofervidus auxilii. The sequence continues at coordinate 5,135 of JAJSZS010000049.1, forward strand.
GATATGTGAAGTTTGCAGAGCGGAAGCGGAGCAAATTTGGGCGAGCGATAGCGAGCCACATATCCTCCTGGTAAACGACCTGAGCATCAGCGAAGGCAAGCCCCAAAGGGGCGTAGCGTTGGGCTCGGCAAATATATTATTAGAGTTTTTCCTTAAATTTATCTTCCACATAAGCAATCTCTTTTCTAGTTATAGTATTTTCTTTGTTCTGCCTATAAACAAATCCATTATCATCCAACTTTTTCAGTGCAGTATTTATATAGGTGGGTGTCTTGGTTTTGACCCATCTCTTTAATTCATCAGTTGATACTGAGTTGGGATGTTTTTTATAAAGAATTATTAAAATTCTATCAGGCACAGAAAGCGAAGGATCCAAAATCTTCAAATCTTCTCCAAATTCTTCTAATATAGGCACTCTTCTATCTACTATAGAATTTATTATTTTTTGTATTTCTTTTTCTTCGTTTGTGTAGTATAGTCTAATAAGTTCAGCCATAACCCAATCACATGCTGAAATAATATAAGTTGCATCTATATGATCCGGATTAACTCCTTTTATGTGGGCTCCACCTCTCTTACTGCGAAAAGTATATAGTGGATAAAGAACTCTTGGAATTATAATTCGTATGGATTCGGGAAAATTTTGTTTTGGCAAATTTTCAAATTTTTTAAGAGTTTCAGAGACCTTGAGATCATTTTCAATAGGTGTAAAACTACCAGAGGTTATATACTCCAATATTCTTATTGTAATTTCTACAAACTTCCCAACTTTTTCCATGCATTCTTCATCTTTTCCTAGCCAGAAATTTTGTTTTATTTTTTGATAAACTTCCGTTAGTTTTTCAACTAACATAGAATCAACGGTGCCACTAAATATACTGTGTAACCCTTCCATAGAGGTTACCTCTTAGTTTTCTTTGGAAGCTCGTTTTCAACAAAGTATATTCCATGAGGAGATAATCTATATTTTCCCCGAGAAACTTCTTCAAACCACCGGTATCGATTTTTACCATCTATTACTGATTGCCAAATTTTTTTAGGAGGTTTCCGAGCCGATGCTGCCCAAATTTTCTTTATATCCTCTTTAGTGAAAGTTTCCTTTCCCTCATACTTTTTTAAATAATACGCCAACACTACCGCGGTTTGCATTGCTCCTGAGGGTTTTTTTCTCAATAAATTCTTTAATGTAAGGTTTTCCTTCTTCGGTTTCTCTCTCTTCTTTTTTCTCAATTTGAGAGGGTTCTTTTACGGGAGCATATCTTACAGGAAATTTTTGTAG
>JAJSZS010000050.1 GCA_030262725.1 Candidatus Desulfofervidus auxilii
CAGTTCAACACGTGGTATTCTTCCTGTAAATATAACGTTATTTTTTATATCTAACTTCCTGGCGAGTTGTTCATGATATTTCTTCAACGACCCGTCGCCACCAATAATAAATAATATGTCTTTTCTATAATTAACCACTAATTTAGCGGCCATTATCAAATAAACGATCCCATATACTGGTTCATGATGTCTTACAGTAAAAACTATAAATTTATCCTCGGCACCATATCTTTGCCTTATAATTTTTAAATTTACATCAGGATTAAATTTTTTTACGTCCACGGCATTAGGAATAAGATATACTTTTCCAGTATCCTTAACTAATCCACAAGTTTCTTTATATACAGCTTTACTGGCAACAATAATAGCATCACTCTTATTAAGAATCTCCTTGACCAAGATATCATAACTTTTCCGAAGTCTAATGCCATATCCTACATCTGGTTCTGTAAGGATATCATAACCATGCAGAGTGATGACTAAAGGGTTCTTAAGTGCCCTTTTTACTAAAGTGCCCACGAAGCCCTCAGGATACGCGAAATGGGCGTGAACGATATTCAATTTTACATTACGTGTCATTTTAAGTGCAAATGATGCGTAAGCATAACTTCGTAACAATTGAAAATAATTTTTCATTAAAAATTGATGTGGGTAATATCGTGCACTAACTATTGAATCCTTGAAGGCATTTAGTAAAAATATTTTGTTTTCTTTCATATTATAGAAATATATTCTATTAGAGTATGTAAACCATCTCTCATCCTTCTTAGATCTAATAACAAAGATTTTAAGACCTCTTCTTGCAAGTCTTTCGATCTCATCGAAAACAAAAGAATATCTAATCTCCTCAGGAATTGTACTGACAAAGGATGAAATCACTAGTATACGCATATTATTCAACTCTGGTAAGAATTATTTTACTAATGAAATAAAAACTCATTTTCTTATTTATTTCCATCTACAATACTCATCCCACACCAAATTTTAATATTACTTCTGAAAATTCTCAGTTAAAGAATATTTACTCGAAATTTTTATATAATCGAGTATTATATATTTTACTCGGTTATTACGAATGATAATTGAAGGACGAGTTGGATCGAAAGGAGAACTTTTCCCCCCTAAAAAAATTAGAGAGAAGCTAGGTCTTAAGCCCAATACGAAGATAATCTATAAGATTGAAGAGGGAAGATTGGTGATAGAGCCCATTCCAAGTCTCGAGGATGTTTTAGAGGAACCGCCAGCCATCGAAATTACACTAGAAGAATTCCATGAATTTAGGAAAAAACTTTCTCGAAAGGCTGAAATATGAAGCTACTATTAGATACCACGTATTTTCTACCAGTTATAGGAATTTCTGTTAAGAATATTCTATGGAATACTATTATTGAGTTAATTAAAGGGGGATATCAAGTTCTGATAAGCGAAATTACATTTTTTGAACTCTCAGCCAAAGGCGCTAAATATATTGTAGCTGGAACTCTTACCCCTGAAAGAGTATCTAAAGGTATGAGAGCCCTTCTATACGATGATAGGATAGAAAAGATACCTATTTATGATACCTCTATACTATTAACAGCCTTTAAGCTTAGGATGATATTAAACGATTTTATAGACTGTCTTATCCTCTCATCAGCCATTAACCGAGCCGAGGTCTTAGTAACAGAAGACAAAGATATTCTAGAAATATCTAATAAAAGATCATTTCAAAACATTATTCAAATATCAAACCCTAAATTTAAGATCAAAAAGCTTAAGAATATAATATAACTTTACTAGCCACCTAATTATCCTCCTTTAATCTTAATCGATATCCCTCAAGAATTGGCTTAAATCTTTCAAAAGCTTTTCTTTCTTTCATTAGATAGCGATTATAATCGCCTTGATATATATTATAATCTACCTCTAGTAACGTTTGATAAGCATTTTAAAACTTATAGAACTAGGTTTAAACCTCTATAATCTCTTCCCTTCTCCATATATTTAATCATACTAAATACCAATAAGCCTCAAATTTATGTATATATTGAGAAATTCATTCGATAATTGGTTGTATAATTATGGCTATATCGCATTTAACTATAGTTATTTGCTAACGAGTTCAATAGAGCTATATTTTATCTTAAATTTTATGTAGAAGGGCATTATAAGTTTAATACCATTTCTCCTCTATAACGAGGTACCCATTCCACATTTTTATACGGCGTTGCTTTTCCAAACTCTTACAGGTTTAGAACTCACATTATATTTTCTTACAAAGGCAATTGCTTGTTTAAAGTAAATTGGTTGATTAAACACTCCTGCTCTTCACCTTACCCTCCCTCTTTAATTCATACAGAATCTTAAGAATAATTGGAGGAGGATAATCTTCAAATCTCTCTAATATTTCACTAGTCAATACTTTTTCTTAAGGACGTCGGCCTCCCCTATACTCAACTCAATTTCATAAACAGGGATGAAAATCTTTTAAACCTGGCTATTTCTTCTTTCAGTAATCGGATTTCACGCTCAAGTCTTTCTATCCTATCTAATAGATATGGATAGCGAAAACTGGACAGCTTCATACTCATTCCAATCCTCTTTTAATGTTTTAAAATCAATCACTTTTCTACTACGTCTACTAAATATTTATATATTTTACATTTAACACACCTATTCTTCATAATTATTAAGAAGATTTAGATGATAGTGACTTTATGGATAGTTAGATTTTTATTAATTTTGATTCGGTCTAAGGTTAAACTTATTAATAAGTTTAACCATCTAAATTATTTGGTGGTTTTGTGAGCGTTGTTAGGGTTTATAAGAAGGGTATTATTGTTTTACCTAAGAGTGTTAGGGATAAAGTTGGTGTTGAGGAGGGTATGCTGTTGAAGGTTTTTATAGAAGATGATAGAATTGTTTTGAAGCCTCTTGATCTATGGAATAGAGTATGGGGTTGTGGTAAGGGTATGGGTTCAGCTGAGGAGGCAGAGCTAGAGCTTGATCGTGAGGAGGATGTGTTTTGGGGTCGAAGAAAGTTAAAGAAGTAGTTATTGATACTTATGTTCTCTTAGCCATAGTTTATGATGAAGTAGGTGAAAACGCAAGTAGAGTACTAGAGGATATACGTAAAGGATTAGTTAAGGGATTACTCCCCACAACAGTTGCCTATGAATATATGATACACTGGTTGAGAGGTAGGATACCTGGGCTCAAAAGTCTTGAAGAAGTTATAACATATTTGGAAAACTATTTTAAAATAGTGGATTTAACTTTCAAAGATTATATGGATGCAGCTAAGATAAAAGTTAGAGGCGACGAGATTCTAAGGAAAGCTGAGGATGAAGCTCTTAGATCAAGAAAACTAAGCATTATTGACTCAACAGTAATAGCTTTAGCCCGTAAAAGAAAAGCCCCCATATTATCAGGTGATAAAGACCTAACATATGTTGCAGGAAAAGAGAAAATAGAGATCATATGGTAGAAAGAAATAACATATATTGAGAATTTGAAGGGAAAACCACAACATAAATATATGTTTAAGGTTGCCTACAGATGGCTTAAGATATTTAAGATTTGTATAAAGATTGTTGAGAATAGGAGTTGAAAATAATTTAAAGAAGTATTACTTAAGCCTGTCATATATACTCTTTCTTCTGCCTACTCGCACCACGATAACTCTGCATTTCATTAGCATATAGATAATTCTATATCCTCCTATCCTTGCTCGACAAAATTTCTTCAGTTTTCCCTTCAATCTTTTTTCACATATAGGGTTATGAGATAATTCATTTATTCTCATGAGAATTTTCTTTGCATTTCCATTAGATATCCTAGACAAAAATTTCTTTAACAAAAATTTCTTTACCTGACTTTGCATTTCAATAATGCAAGTCAAGGTTTTAACCCTCAACATTTAAACCTAAAGACTTTAGATTACCATAGACTTCATCATCCAATATGGTATCCAGTGTATCTATATAGATATCAGGTTCTTCAGTTTTTCCACTTAAACTTGTTTACAAGACCTAGAACTGCTGAAGATGTTGAGATCCAGGAAAACATAAATGACCTATAAATAAACCGTTTTAATCATTACAATAATATTAAACAAATATATTGACCCAAAACATTTAATCGAAACATTTTTAAGTCTGAATTATATATATGAATATGTTTAGAACATATTCTAGGTGGTAAGATAGATGAGACAAATACTTACTCTCGCTAAAGTAACATTCCGTCATGAGCCTTGTCCTTTTATTAGTTTAGCGAGAATCACAGATTCGACTCTATATCCAGTATATCCTAATTTAGCGACATTTAAAAACTATATGTTTCCCACAATTCTCGAAATTCCGGCAATCCCTGAAGACGCATTCACTAGATATCTGGAAACATTCAATAATTCATTTCAATTAAAGTTTCAAAAAAGAAGTGAAGAAAGAAAGAGAACAATTTTTGCTCTTGTGGCGAATAAGGGATTAGAAGAATTTGTGAAATTGACAGCTAAACGCAGAATGGTGTTATCACAACTCCCCCTTCACTCAGTAACTAAAAGTGAGGAATCTTTCTTTTTCATAGTGGATTTCAATAATGCAAAGTTCGTAGACGAATATGAAGAAAGATTATCTGCTATAGGCGATGCACGAGTTGTTATGATGAGTGAACTCAGAAATTTAGACGACTTTAAACAAATTCTTATAAGGAGGATAATAGAGCTTAGTCGTGAAGATGAGAAAATATTGTCCTATGCTATCCATTACGGGTACTTTGATATTCCAAAGAAGATTACATTAGGTGAACTAGCAAATAAGCTAAATATATCTAAAACAAGCCTTGATGTAAAGCTTAGAAAATCTATAGGTAGAATTATAGGAAGACTAATAGAGATGTACGAAGTATACTATTCACTTTTAGGAGTATAAAGGCGGTTAAAAAATGTCGCGTTCCTTCGTTAACATTATCAAAAAATACCCCATACTTGCTAAATTAGTGGTTTCTGACAAGTATTGGGCAACGCAGGTTTCAAAATCTTATCCCCACTCAATATACTCGTTACCAGTACCATACTTTCCTCCGATTCGAGATGCAATACACGAATATGCTATTATAGAAAATGTAATGTAAAAAGTCAATATATATTCCTAGCATATAATAATGCTGCGATAAATAATTTAAAGGCTAAGATCTCAGAAATTACTGACTATCTATCTCTTTCGATTATTTCAAACAATGTATCCTCAGAAAAAGTATATAACCAGGAACAATGTTTTTTTAACAAACCACTTAAAATTCTCGGCTTCGACGAAAAGCAAAGAGAAATTGTAAAACAATTAATGCTTGGGATATCTTTAACACCAGATAAAATACGGGGTAGAAACGTAGTAAGAATCATAGAGTTATTATCAAGAAGATCTATAAGAGAAGCCATTGAAGAAATACTACATATATTATTTAAAATAATATCTCATCAAATTTAAGAATTTATTAAATAAAACTTACTTTTTTATTCTTTATCCTATCTATTATTTACATATATATTAGTTTATAAAATATGATTTCTCTAATTTGGAATAATCCCAAAAATACAAAATTACTTAGAGTACTGTTTAACAAATATTCTAATACTAAAATAATTCTTTCATAAAAGACTCTACAGTCTTTTCCACAGCTTCTCTACTCTTAAATCTTGGAGTAAAGCCAGCTTTCCTCAATTTTTCTATTGAAAGCGCTATCCTCTTAACATCACCCCTCCATCCAACACCATGAAGCATAGGCTTATAGCTGAAAGAAACATTTTTCAGTCCAAGGGTTTCCACAGTTATTCTTGCAACATCGTTTACAGTAATCCAATCTATAGAACCAATATTATAGACATCGAAATTTTTAGTAATTTTCTCGGCG
>JAJSZS010000051.1 GCA_030262725.1 Candidatus Desulfofervidus auxilii
TTGCCCCCATTTTATTATTAATAATTTATTTTATTTTAGTAAGTATAAAAATAACATAATTAATAGTAGGAGGAAAATATGGTTAAAGAGATACTTAAAAAAATTCAATGGTTAGGTCATGATGCCTTTAGAATTAAAAGCAATCTAATAATTTACTTTGACCCTTATCAGATAAAACCAGGACCAGCTGCAGATCTTATCTTTATTACTCATCCACATTTTGACCACTGTTCACCAGAGGATGTGGAAAAAATTAAAAAAGAAGATACTATTATCATTACAGAAAAAGATTCGGCTAAAACACTGTCAGGCAATATAGAAATAATGAAAGTTGGAGAAGAAAAGGTCTTCAAAGACATTAAAGTAAAGGCAGTCCCTGCTTATAATATAGGAAAGACATTCCATCCAAAAGAAAAAGGTTGGTTAGGATTTGTGATAGAAGTTGAAGGAGTCCGTATTTATCATGCTGGAGATACAGATTTTATCCCTGAGATGGAAGATATTAAAACAGACATAGCGCTTTTACCAGTTTCAGGTACCTATGTCATGACTGCTGATGAAGCCGTTAAAGCCGCACTTGCTATTAAGCCTCAAGTAGCTATTCCCATGCATTATGGAGCTATTGTAGGAACAGAAACAGATGCTAATCAATTTGCAAAGGGTTTAGAAGGAAAAGTAGAAGTAGTTATCCTGTCTAAGGTAGACTGATAATGAAAACTTATGGATCAAAACAAGATTTACGGTATAATATTTGGACATGCTATTGGTGACTCTTTAGGTCTTCCGTTTGAGGGATGTAATAAGAAAACCATCCAAAAGCAAATTAAAAAATGGCAACTTGGAGAATGGACAGATGACACAGAGCAAATGCTTTGTATTTTGGATAGCATCCTTGAAAGAGGAAAAATAGAAATAAAGGATATTGCCAAAAGATTATACCAGTGGGCAAAAGAGGGTGGTAAAGGAATAGGTAGGACAGTTGCACAGGTGATTTGTCATCCAAGCTTTCTTGACAATCCTTATATTTCTTCTAAGGAGATTTGGGAGAAAAGTGGAGGTTATTTGGCTCCAAATGGTGGTGTAATGCGCACCTCAATCTTAGGCATCTGGAAGTATTGGGATAAAGAAGAGGTAATTAGAAATGCTGAAGCTGTTTGTCGTATTACTCACTGGGATCCAAGATGTGTAGGTTCATGTGTAGCGGTAAGCTATGCTATATCTGCCTTTCTTAGAGGAATAAATGATCTTGAAATTATCTATAAAGAAGTTGAAAAATTAGTTAAAAATTATGATAAACGAATTCATCCATATCTAGAGCTGGCAAAAGGTCCTATTTCAGGACTTAAATTAGATGAACCAAAAAGTATGGGCTATACTTTAAAGACTTTAGCTGCAGGGTTTTGGGCATTACTTAATGCCAAGGATTTTGAGGAAGGATTAATTACAGTAATAAATGAAGGAGGTGACACAGATACTAATGGTGCAGTTGCCGGTGCACTATTAGGGGCTAGATTTGGCTATAATAGCATACCTAAAAAATATATATCAGGTCTTTTGAATAAAGATATGCTTGAAGAAAAGATAGATTTGCTTATTTTAAAACTGCAATCTTTTACTTAACTATTTCAGCTCTTCTGAAAGAAAATCAGAAAGAGTTAGACTTGCCCTTAAAAGCTGTCCCATTTTACAACTTCTTTCATCTAAACAGTCTAATAGCTGAATGCCATCGTGTTCAGGACACAATGTTTGTGCCTTTTTTAAATAATTATTAAAACATCTAGTAAGTTCTGGAGGGGCAGGCACAAATGTAGGACAAGCATTTTCAAATGTCTTTTGTAACTTTACTATTAATTCTTGCAATTGCTCATAAACATTTTTTATTTCTTTTTTATCCATGTTTTCAAAATATACAATTTAATAAAGATTGTCAAAAAATAAAAGTATGCTAAAATTTAAGTATGATTAAGGAATTTATGGAAGTTTTTAAAAAGGTTTTAAGTTCTAGGGTAAAGCGTTTTGAAGCTGAAATAAAAGAAGGTACAACATCTGAAAGACTCAACCTTATGGCAAAGCATCTTAATAATTGTCCACTTTTTAAAGCAAAAGTAGAAGGTGAAACTGTGATTGCTACTACTGATTGTCCCATAAGCAAGATAGATGATACATTCTGCCGTTATGTTTGTGAATCTACTATGAAATGGATATTTAATGCATATGGATTTGATGCAAAAAGGATTAGTGCTATAGGCGAAACACCTTGTTGTTTTCAGTTGCAACCTAAATAACCAATACAGCCGTAACTATAGAAAGAGTAGCTTTTAGTGCTTCAAGCTTTTCTATTTCTAAATGTTTGGCAATAAAATTGGCTAAATCAAGGTATGCAATAAAAGCCTTACCCTGCTCTTTACTAATCCTCCAATATCTTTTTATATCTTGTTTTACCCTTTTTCTTCTTTCCTCTATCATGTTCTCTATATCACCTTTTTTAAGACATTCATAAGCAAAATTTGTTGACCAATGGTAAATATCTATTACAGCATAATCTGCTATTCTTAAGTGTCGTTTTAATTCTTTATCTGTTAATTTATCTTCAATCTTTACTTCTTCAATAGCAAATGGCTTTAAATCTTTATAATCTTCTAAAAACGCAATTACAGGGCTTACATAACAAGATGCAAGAGAAATGGACTCTATAGCTGGATTTTTAAAACTTAATATAAATTCCTCTATATCCTTTGAAGGATATATAAGTTTGATAAAAGGCTTTTTCTCTTTAATAGTTAAGGTTGGAGGAATACCAATATTTCTATATCTAAATTTTTTTGAAAGAAAATTTAGTTTTTCTTCATTTACCTCCTTTAGATACAAAACACCTCGTAAGTTTTTTATAATCCAGACTATTTCTGCTAGATTTATAGTGTTACTCATATTCCAAAATAAGCCCAGACCCTACTTCTTCAACTTGAAAGTGTTTTCCAAGTTCAATTTTGGCCCTAAGTCCAGTGCAATGGCAGGGATGTATAATTTTAATGTTACAAGATTTAAAATACTTAATAGTTTTGTTCAACACTTCCTCTCCTGCATCAAAAAGATGAAGTCCACCTATAATGTCTAATATTTTTGTTTCCTGACATATTTTCTTTGCATAATTTATTATATTGCAGATACCAGAATGGGAACAACCAGAAATTATCACCAGTCCTTTTTTTGACTTGTAAACCAAAGCACTGTCATCTATCACATAATCAGGCAATTCTTTACCATCTTTAATAATAGTTCCAATAGGCATTTTTCCTTCAAAATCATTTAGCCTTGGTATTTCTCCTAAAAAACAAAGATTTTCAGTCAACCATATTGGTTCCTTTGAGAGACTTAAATCAAAGTATTTGGCAATTTCTTCTTTCCTTTTCCTTGTTCCTATTTCTCCAAATCCTTTATAAAATTTCCTTTCAAACGTTAATGGGTGAGCTACTAGTTTTATGCCTTTTGAGATTTTGCCAACCAAACTAATAAAATGTTCCAATCCCCAGGTATGGTCAAGGTGGCCATGTGATAAGACCAAAAAATCTGCTTGTTTTAAGTCAATACCTAATGCCTTTGCATTTTTTATAAACACATCTGAATAGCCCACATCAAAGAGAACTTTATAATTATCTGCCTCTATCCAATATGAGACTGCTGGCTCACCCAAATAATACTGATCAATCAATGTATTATTGTCTACAAGGACAGTAAGTCTCACTTTGTTTTTGATGTGCATGTCATAATATTCTACAAATACCCCTTTCACTTTGTATCATGGAAAAATATATCCCTGTCTGGTTTGGCAAATGACTGTTTTTAAGCCAGCAGCCCTAAGCAAACGATGCACTTTTTTCATCTCTTCAAAACTAGGGCGTTCTATATCTCTTCTGCGAAATTCAGGTCGATAGTCTACAACACAAACTTGCACTTCTTTTTGCCAAGAGGCTAATCTTTTCCCTATTTCATAAATCTCGTCAAGACTTATCAATTCTTTGTTATAAGGAATACCTATACCAACAAAGATTTTATCAAAGCATTCTTTTAAAAGGTATTCCACAGTTTGCCAGTTTCTTTGCCAAAGGGTTTTTGCCAATTTTTCATCTTTTATATTAGTAATCCGCTTGAATGTCTCAAGCCTTAGCCCTTTTATATCAGGCCCTATATCTGTCATTCCATAATAAATAAGCTCATCAATGTAATCTTTTGTAAGAAATACTGCATTTGTGTCTATATGAATCCTTGCTTCTTTATCTGGGTTTAGCCTTTTTAATGCTTTAACAAATTCTATGAGCCATCTACGGTTTAAAGTAGACTCACCACCACTTATGGCCATGCGATTTAATCTATATTTATATCGTAAGTTAGTTAAGTTTTTAGCTGCTTCTTGTGGAGTGATTGGTCTGCCAAAAGAGACGTAAGTAATATTCCAATTTTGGCAAGTAGGACACCTAAGAATACAACCATGAGCAAAACAGGCTACTTCAATATAATAAAAAATACGTTTTATCTCAAAAGGTGTGCCTACCCCACCAGCCATGTGGGGCTGAAATCCACTAATGAGACGGACAGGAGGAAATTTTTCAATCTTTTCTTTTGCTGTCTCAATCTCCATCCCTGCTTTAACTGGGGTAATGCAACTCCTTACAGGCTTCCCATTAGCTAATACTAAACAACTATAACAACCACCTGTTTGACATGGTGCAAGAAATGAACCTTCTTCTGGTATCATACTGATTTTAAAACCAGCTAAAGAAAGGGCTTTTAGAATAGTAATACGTGCAGGGACAGATAGTGATCGTCCATTTATCTTAATTTCAACAAATTCTCTTGGTTCATAAGGCTCAAGGACTTTTGCCTCAAATGGACAGGCAACAACGCATGCTCCACAGCCACTACATTGTTCTTCACCAGCACAATCAATGTAAGTAGTGCAAAAATTGCATTTTCTACATTTTTCTTCAATTCGTCTTGCTATATAAAAATCCATAAAAATTAAAAAATCCCTATCTGACTCTCAAAATATTAGACAAAATCAACTGGAATAACCCTCTCATTTTGCATACCAGAAGAAGTAGATGCCCGAAGTCCACAATTACGCCTAACGTTTTGTGAATATGTGAAGTTTCACCTTGCAAAATTTGGGTGAGCATTAGCGAGCCACATATCCTCCTGTTATACGCCGTTTCGCCCATCATTTGTTTCCTCCAGTAAATTAAAACAGTTTGGGGGATTTATATTTTATTAAAAATTCTCTTATTCTTTTTTCTGCCAATTTTACATATTCTTCTTCTATATCATACCCCACATAGTGCCTTCCCGTTTTTATTGCAGCAATTGCTGTTTGACCGCTTCCCATAAAGGGATCCAAAACTACCTCACCTTGATATGTGTAAAGCTGAATCAATCTATAAGGAAGTTCAACAGGGAAAGGAGCAGGATGTCCGACTTCTTTTGCTGATACTGCAGGAAATGTCCATACACTTTTGGTAAACTCGAGAAATTCATCTTTTGATATTGTGCTTTCTCTCTTATTCATATTCTTCCTTGAAAACATCCCTTTTGAGAACACCAAAATATATTCATGGACATCTCGTAAAGTAGGATTTGCAGGAGAAAGCCAACTACCCCATGCTGTAGATGGACTCGCAGAAGATGCTTTATTCCATATAATTTCTCCTCTCATTAGGAAACCTAATTCAAACATATCTTTGGCAATAAATGCGTGAAGAGGGATGTAAGGTTTCCTCCCTAAATTCGCTATATTGATGCATGCTC
>JAJSZS010000052.1 GCA_030262725.1 Candidatus Desulfofervidus auxilii
ATTCATTTCCTTCTTTACCAAGAAAATAAAAAGGCACATTAAACCCAAAAGAAATCAAATTATTATAATCAACCTGAGCTTCATCATCCTGCCAACCAGCTCTTAAGAAAAAACCTATAGGATTTTTACTAAAAGGATTCCTAATAAATCCCATATCTTGATCTATAGAAATACCAATGCCATAAATACTTTCTTTATCTTTTCCTTCCCAATCATAAAAATCATCACTTGTAATAAATCCAAAAATTCTATAATTCCCTTCTCCCCATTTAGAGTTTAAAGTATATCCAAGCTGAAGTGCATAGTATTGATAAAATCTTTCTTTGTCTTCTCCTACATCTCCCTTGGTTGTCATTCCAAGAAGTTTTGCAGAAAAAGGACCTTTATTAAATTCTATTACAGCACCCAAATCATAACTTGGTGGAGTAGTTAAAGGAGTATTCACAAATACATCATTCATAAACTGAGTTATCTCATCATTTGCAAAACGATTATCATCAATATAAACAGTTGCATCTATAATTCCAATTGTAATCTTTAAAGATGTATCTTTATAACTAAAAGTATGAGCATACCAAGCTTCTAAAATATTATCCTGTTGCTCATGCCCATTTATATTCTTTACATCATCTTCTAAGTCATCAGCATTTGGAGCTAAAATAAAAGGAGAAACATCTTTTAAGCCATTCCCACTTGCAAAACTTCCTAAAATATAAAACTCATTATTTTCAGTAGGTGTAAAAGATAAACCAAGATCAATTGCTCCTGAGCCTCTGTTTTTACTATCAATATCTGGTCCATCCAACCATTGATAAACTCCTGTAAAAGTTCCTTCAAAGGTTATTTTTTCATTTACATCCAAACTCCACCCTGGAGTTACTTGAGAAGCTATCATCATTAAACCACCCATCATCATCGCTAAATTTGCTTTTTTCATATCACCCTCCTTTTTAAGTTTTTAGCAATTTTTACTTTTTTTAAAATAAAACTGTATTTTAATTTCAATTTCAATTTTAAAAATTTCAATAATATTTTTAAATTAAAGGCTGCGGTCAAATTAACCGCAGCCTAATAAACAATTATTTCATTTCCCATACTTGAACCCAGATAACTGCATCTTGAGAAAGCTTTTTACCTTTATATTTTAAATCCCCACCTACATCTACAGCTGCAAAACCCCACCAACCTGCCTTTGGAAGACCGAAAGTAAATACACCATTTGAATCTGCTTTAATAGTTTGAGTAACAAGTGCATCATGAGGAGCTTTTACTTTAGCCTCTTTAACAAAAGCATTTCCTTTTATATCATGATTCAGATACTCCACTTCAATTTCAGCATAAGGCACTGGTTTGCCACCACGTGTAACTATACCACGAAATACATTACCAACCCACAGAGCATAAGGTTTATCTAAAGGGATAATTTCAACTGGTAGAGGATCACCAACTGGTTTATCCCAATCTGTAGGTATACCACCTATATTAAATATAACCTTGGTGCACTGTTGTATATATATGTCTTCTGAAGGTTCATAATATGGAGCTGGAACAAAATAAAAGATGTGATCCCCCATACCTTTTAATTTAACATCAGCCTCATAAGCCCTTCCACTATTAGTCAAACTTCTAAAAGTAATTGGTTTTAATTTTTTCAATAAATCTATTTTCTTTCCTTTATGCATTACACCAAACGCTATTGGTGGATGTATCTTACCACTTTCATCTTTTCCAATATCCATAGTATGACCTGCCTCAAAGGGATGAGTAAATATTAGTTTAAGATTGATTTTTCTTGTTTTCAGAACACTTTCAGGACTATAAATTATCATAAAATGAGCAAATGCAGAAATACTTAATATAAACATGAATATTATACTTAATAATATGATCTTCCTCATCTCTTACACCTCCTTTAATAATTTTTTATTCAGTAATATCTTTACTATCTATTTTTAATACATGGCCTGGTCCTGCATCAAAAATCACTGTATAAGGAACATTTGGTTTTTTAAAGGTAAATTCACTATCTTCATTCATCTTTCCTTTTATTAAAACCTTCCCGTTCTTATCTACCACAAGCATAGTTACACCAGCAGCAGATGAACCATCAGAAAATCCACCCTCACATGTTACAGTGCCATCTCCATTGTCATAACAAGTGCAAAGTGGAGTATGGGCATAAGAATAATTACTCATAACCATAAGACCAAATAAACAAATTAATACTTTTTTCATAATATCACCCCCCTTATGTGATTTTTGGCTCTCTTTTAATAAATCCCAATATTGCTGTACATATTATTGCTAAAATATAAAAGGCTATCATTGCCTGAATTCCTGAAAGACCTAATAAGTTTCCTCCTGTAAACACAAGTATTGCTATTGTAAGTCCCAATATAATAGGATAAATTGTAGCAAATAACATCCATTTTGTGCTTCCAGTTTCTAACCGCACCATAATTAGTGTAGGGATGCAAGGTGGATACATAGCCATAAAAAGCATTATAGCCAAAGCATGAAGTGGTGTCCAACCAGTTTCTTCCCTCTTCATTCTTTCCCCAAGTTGTGCCTCTTCACCTGTTGGAGATTGATAAATACTTCCTAAGGTTGCTACAGCATTTTCCTTTGCTGCAAAGGAACTAATAAGAGCAATATTTATACGCCAGTTAAATCCTGCAAACTTTGTAAATGGTTCTATAGCCTGACCAACACGCCCTAAATAACTTGACATAACTGTCTCATTTTTAATTTCACGTCTTAATTTCTTTCTTACCTTGGCAAGTTTCTTATATGCTTTATAGACCTTTTTTGCATCCTTATCTTTTATCTTTTTTCCATTAAGTTCATAATTTCCTCTTTTTACTATCTTATAAAATTCAATATTTTTAGCTTTAAACTTTTCATCAATAGCCCTTTTTTCCTCCTTTCCTTTTGCCCCCATCATAGCAATCTTATATGAGTCCCAATATCTGGTAAATTCCATAAGCCCCTCACCAGCCAAAATCTTAGCATATGGATTTTCTTTTCCTATTTCTTTATAAAATCTTTCAATTGCCTGATTTGCCATTTTTTCATAATAAGCTTTTCTTTCTTTACTTATTCCAGGCATGCTAATGAGAATATAAACAATAGCAGCTACTACAATAACAATAGTTATAACCTTTCTTACAAATAACCATGTTCTTTCTAAAGAGCGACGCAAAACACCAGAAATTGTAGGGATATGATAAGGGGGAAGCTCCATTACAAATGGAGCACTCTCCTTTCCTTTAAGAACAGTAAGATTTAAAACTTTAGCTACACCAAGTGCTATAATTAATGTAATTGTAGCTATAAAAAACATAGCAAAAGCCTTATGTTCAGTAAAGAACATCCCAATTAAGAGAACATAAAGTGGAATCTTAGCCATACAATTCATAAGAGGTGTAGTAAGTATTGTCGCCATGCGTGCTTTTTCATCTTTTATACCACGGCATGCCATAACACCTGGTATAGCACATCCCCCTACATACACACCACCCAATATATAAGGTAGGATAGATTGCCCATGAAGACCAAAATGTCTAAATATACGGTCTAAAATAAATGCCATACGTGCCATATATCCTGTATCTTCAAGTATTGCTATCAAAGCAAAAAGGATAAGAAAAATAGGAATATAATTTAAAACTGCTATAATCCCATCAATAACTCCTAAAGGTAAGGAACGAAGAAGTGGATCAAAAATAAATCCCTCAGGTGGAAGAATTTTTGCTATAAAATTTCTAAAAGAAACTAAAAGTGGCCAAGTATAATTGGTAATTTTGTAGCCTTGAACTATAGAAAGTTCATATAAACTATAAATAACAGCAGCTAAAATAATAAAACCAAAGATTTTATGGCAAACAACTTTATCAATCTTATCAGATAAAGTCAAAGTTATTTTCTTTTTTCTTTTGATAACACTTTCTACAATTTTTTCTGCAATAAGATAACGCTTTTGGGCAATGACCTTTTCAGGTGTCTCCTTATATTGAGATATAAATTTCTCTCTTTCACTTTTTACATAATTTATAATTTCTTTTCCATTTTTTAACTTTTCTTTAACAAGCTTTTCTACCTCACTATCTCCTTCCATAAGTTTTACAGCAAGCCACCTTAAAGGATAATTTTGGGAAAATGAAGATTCTTCTGAAAGTTTTTTTTCCAAAGAAGATAGTATAGGCTCTAAGGCATCACCATAATTAATACGTTTAAAATTAGGTTTAATATTTCCTTTAGCAACATCCCATATTGCTTTTTGAAGTTCTTTTTTTCCTTTCCCTCTATTACCAATTGTTGGAATTACTGGAACCCCTAACTTTTTGCTCAATTCATCTATATCTATTTCAATTCCTCTGCTTTCTGCTACATCCATCATATTTAAATCAATTATTAATGGAATTCCTATCTCACCAAGCTGAAATGTAAGATAGAGATTTCTTTCAAGATTTGATGCATCTACTATATTAACTATCAATTTTGGTTTTTCATGAAGAATAAAATCCCTTGCTATGCGCTCTTCTAACGTATATGAAGTAAGGCTATAGGTACCAGGCAAATCAACCAGTTCTATTTTATCTCCTTGAAATTTAAATATCCCTGTTTTCTTCTCAACAGTTACACCAGGATAATTAGCTATATGCTGTCTTGCACCAGTAAGAAGATTAAAAATAGTGGATTTACCAGAATTTGGCTGACCTGCAACTGCTACTATAATTTTTTCTTTTTTCATAATAGCTCTACCTCAATACATTTAGCCTCAGAATGACGAAGGCTAACATGATATCCTCTAACAATAAACTCAACTGGGTCTATAAGTGGTGCATTACGAACCACTTTTACCTTTGTTCCAGGTATAAATCCCATATCCATTAAACGCTGCCCTACAGCACCACCTATATTTATTCTTATAATTCGACATTCTTGACCAGGCTTTATCTCATCTAAGGTTGTTACTTTATGTTCCTTCATAAAATTTAAATTATATTGCATTTTAATTTCAATTTCAATAAATAGCAAAAAAAATTTTTTTGTCAAGAGGTTTGACAAAATTAATTTTTAAATTAAAGTTTTGGTATTTAACAATGGAAAAAATAAATCGCTTAATTCCACTCAGTATGGTAGGTAAAAATAAGGAAGTAACAGTAGTAGGCATAAATGCAGGTAGAGGACT
>JAJSZS010000053.1 GCA_030262725.1 Candidatus Desulfofervidus auxilii
GAGATTCCAATATCCGCCCTTTTCATTCCTTTCATAGGGACAACGATGAGAATAAGTCCCTCAGTGACAAAAATGCTGCGGAAATTTCTGTTCTGCTAAAATTTCTGTTTATCCTTCACACAGCACAGAGACGACAACGGCGGATAATTGAATGGTGAATGGGGAGATAGAAATAGAGGTTTGTTGTAAAGATGCGCGATTTTACACTGGCGAAATATAGAGAATTATGCGAAGCCGTTTTGAAAGGATACGAGCCTATGACCGTGAAATCATATTTGATGCAGAATCCATCGGGAAGTGTAGTTATAATGAGACATGATGTGGATAGAAAACCGGAAAGTGCATTGAGAATGGCGGAATTGGAGAAGGAGATGGGTATAAAATCAACTTATTACTTCAGGATGAAGAAGGGGGTCTTCAGAAAGGATATAATAAAAAAAATAGCAAGCATGGGGCATGAAATAGGGTACCATTACGAGGTGCTGGATAAGGCGAAAGGGAATTTTGAGAAGGCGATAAGGATATTTGAAGAGGAATTGAAAGCGTTCAGGAAGATTTATGATGTTAAAACAATATGCATGCATGGCAATCCTCTGAGCAAATGGATAAACAGGGATTTGTGGAGCGTATATGATTTCAGGAATTTTGATATTATCGGCGAACCTTACATCTCAATAGATTATAAGAAGGTGTTATATTTGACGGATACAGGAAGGAATTGGAGCACAAAATTCAGTGTGAAGGATATTGTGAATGTAAGGAGTGTTTTATATGATATAAAAAGCACAGATGATGTAATACAAGTATTAAATGATAGAAGAATTGAACAAATATGTATATCTGTGCATCCAAACAGGTGGAGCAGAAACTTCGGTGAATGGCTGAAAGAATTTGTGTGGCAGAATATAAAAAACGTAGGGAAGACTGGAGTCAGACTATATGACAGAAGTTTCCGTTAAAACAGCGAGCTCGCTTGACACAAAGAAGTGGAGCGATTTTGTGTATAATCATCCACACGGAAATATTTTCCAAACACCGGAGATGGCTGAAGTTTACAAGCGAGCAAAGAATTACGAGCCAATATTGTTAGCAGTTGTGGATGATACCGATGAAATTATTGCTCTTTTACAAGCGGTAGTGATAAGGGAGAAGAGTGGTATTTTTGAAGCATTCTCCTCACGCTCAATTATACAAGGTGGACCTTTATTTATTGAAAATGAAATTAAAGTACTTAAGACATTAATAAAACATTATGATGAAATAGCACAGAAGAAGGCACTTTATACGCAAATTCGGAATATGTGGGACACATCAGAAATCTCTGGCATCCTTAGTAGTATGGGTTATGAATATGAAGAGCATCTCAATTTTCTGATAGATTTGAACAGACCGGAAGAGGAAATATGGAGGAATATTCACAAGTCGAGGAGGAAAGGTATCAATAGAGCGGCGAAAAAAGGGGTATTTATTGAGGAGTTACGAGATAAAAGCCTTATTTCCATCTTTTATAATATAATAAAAGAAACATATAAGAATGCAAATATGCCATTGGCAGATATCAGTTTATTTGAATCTGCTTTTGAATTATTAGCTCCAAAGCACATGGCAAAATTTTATATGGCAAAATATAAGGATATGTATATCGGTGCTAGAGCTGTTTTATGTTACAGGGGATTAATTTACGATTGGTATGCGGGTGCGTTATCCGATTATTTATCATTGTATGTAAACGAGGCATTAGTATGGTATATTCTGAAAGAAGGAGCGAATAGTGAATATCATACCTTTGATTTTGGCGGTGCTGGCAGTCCATATAAAGAATATGGTGTGCGGGAATTTAAAAGGAGGTTTGGCGGAAAAATGGTAAATTATGGGCGATACACAAAGATTTATTCCCCCTTAAAGATGAAAATAGCGAGAATAGGGTTTGGATTATATCGAAGAGTGAGGATAAGTAAATAGCATGAGCGTCCTCATAACGCATGCAAGAGTAAGGAGTGCATTAGTTGCCACTCAAAGTTTAGGCAAACGAGGTATAAAAGTTACGACCGCAGATAGTATATATCCAGCCACTTCCTTCTTCTCAAAGTATTCTTCATCATATTTTATATATCCTCCCTACAAATTATACCCTGAACAGTTCATAAAATATCTGAAGCGATTTATTGAACGGAAAAATATAAAGGTTTTGATGCCAATATACGAAGAAACTTTTGTGATTTCAAAATATAGAGAGAAATTCTCTAACAGTGTAAATATGGTTGTAGCCGATTACGGGACTCTTAAAAAGGCTAATAATAATTATTATTTGGTGAATTTTGCTGATGAGATTGGTGTAAAAACTCCTCAAACATGGAAAATTGAGCGCCTTGAGGACTTGAGGCGTGTGGCAAAAGAAGTGGAATATCCTGCTGTGATAAAATTGGTAGAAGGCGTGGGCTCAAAAGGACTGCGTTTTGCTCATTCGGAAGATGAATTAATAGCAAAATATATAGAAGTAATCAAAAAATTTCATCTTAAACCGTTTGAATATCCCATAATTCAAGAGTATATTCCGGGTGATAGCTATGGAGTTTCCTTAATATTCAATTGTGGGGAGCCGAGGGCAATATGTATATATAAAAATATCAGGACATATCCAATCTATGGTGGACCAAGTACTGCAAGAATAAGCATCAAACATGATAAAATGAGGAGAAATGCCATAATTTTGCTTAGAGAGCTCAACTACCACGGTGTTGCGGAAGTTGAGTTCAGAATAGATGAGAGGACAAAAGAACCTGTTCTGATGGAGATCAATCCGAGATTTTGGGGCTCTTTAAATCAAGCCATTTGTGCAGGTGTGGATTTTCCCTATCTGCTCTACAAGATCGCAACTGAAGGTGATGTGCATCCCGTACTTACATATAATGCAGGTGTGAAAACGAGATGGATGCTTGGAGATTTGAGAGCCCTTATTGATCATATTAGAACGGAGAGAAGAAAGGAGATATTGAAAGATTTTTTTAAATTCCATAGGCAATATTATGACGACATATCTCTTGACGACCCACTTCCATCAATTATTGAGTTCCTGACGCCTATGATGAACTTCATTAGATCTGGTAAGCCAAAGTTCAGTCCTGAAGAGGAGAGATAGTTCTCTGTGGAAAATGAGACCCATGCCAAGCTTGATACCTCGTTTCAATATGGATTACGGATTCAGTGATTTGATATACGGCATGAAAGCTATTTTTTCGGGGAATCACTTTGATTTGAAACCATTAGAATCGCTTTTTGGTAAAAAGAAGTTTCTGTTCACAAATTATGGAAGGAGCTCATTGTATTTAATATTGCGCGCTTTAAATCTGCCAAAAGGAGCGAAAATAGGGGTTCCTTTATATTCATGCACTGTTGTTTTTGATGCGATTGTCAATGCTGGTCTTGTTCCTCGTTTCATTGATATTAATATTGATACTTATACAATGGATCCTATGGATTTAAGGGATAAGATAGAGGATGTAAGCGCCGTTGTTGTGATACATACATTCGGACATCCTGCAGATATGGATAAAATCAGAGAAATAGCGAAAGATGTCCCAATTATTGAGGACTGCGCTCACTCATTATTGAGTGAGTATAAGGGTAAGAAAACAGGGACATTGGGTGATGCCTCCTTTTTCAGCCTTGCGAAATATATCTCTGCGGGAGATGGCGGGATGATTATATTGAACAATGGATTCAAAAATTTTGAAAACAGCTTGAATCGGGAAATATCTTTATTGGATGATCCTTCAAATTTTAAAGAACTCGCACATTCTATTTTCATGTATATGTATTCTTTTCTTTACCATAGACCTTGGTTTGGAATGTTCGCATTTCATATGGGATCCTTTGTGGAGAGAAAAGTTGATATTGCCCGCAAAAGAGTGTTCAGAGTATCAAAAATTGGAAGGAGCAATTTGAGCGTGTTTTTAAGGAAATTAAAAACTTTTAAGGAAAAGGTGGAACGGCAGAGGAGAAATTCTAGGATATTATTGGAGGAGTTAAAAGATACGAATCTGAAATTACCTTATGAGCGAAAGAATACATGGTGTAATTATTTTCTCTTTCCAATACTTTTTGAAAGTGGAGATGAGAGGGACTATGTTTATAAATATCTGAGAAAAGCGGGTGTGGATTCCGCAAAATTATACAGTACAACGCCGTATGTGGCGAAAAAATTATACGGATATAAAGGAGACTGTCCAAATACAGAGAAATTTGCGAGCAGGGTGATGACAATACCTAATCATTACACTCTTACTAAAAGAGAGTTGATAAAAATTGCCAATATTATTAAGAAAATTATGTTGAAATAAGATTTTAATAGATGTAGGGTATCTAAAACGAGTATAATAATTAGAGGGGAATGAAATTAAAATTTGCACGAAAAAGAGATTAGGTGAGACTGAGCTGATGGGTTTAAAGCATTATTGGGATCAAGTTGCCAGAAATTATGATTCTAGACATATGAAGTCCTGGACTGTGCACTGGTATATTGATAAACAACGAGTGGAATCCCTCCAATCTATGATAAATAATGATGAGAATAATATTTTAGATGTGGCGTGTGGTACAGGGTATTATTTAGAATTATTTTTAAAAACTCAAAAAAATATTGTTGGTGCGGATTTATCAGAGGAAATGATCCGAATTTGTAGACAAAAAGGGCTATTCATGACTCTGGTTGCAAATTATGAAAAACTTCCATTCAAAGATTCCAGTTTTGATCTCGTTCTTTGCATAAATGCCTTTCAATATGCTGATAACCCCTCCAAAGCTTTGGCTGAGTTCAGCAGAGTTATAAATAAAAATGGGAAAATTATATTAACATTTTCCAATTTATGGTCTCCAAGGGGTTTTATCTATCTCTTTCGGAAATTATTAAAAATTCAAAGTCATCCACTTAATAGACATTCTATCTTAAGTTTAAAAAAGTATGCTAAAATAAATG
>JAJSZS010000054.1 GCA_030262725.1 Candidatus Desulfofervidus auxilii
TGAAAGGTGATTTTTCAAAATCGCTTTATTATAGCACACTTACGGGGTTTCTTGTATGGCAAACAAGGATTTAGGGTGATATTTTAGAAAAATTAAGTTCCAAAGGTTCCTGTAGAACCTCATAATCTTAAAACAGAGTGAAATTCTTAAGTATTGCTATTAAATCGGTTTGTGATAATTTGTTTTTAAAATATTGTATAAATTTTTTGGATAAAATGGGGCATCTCATACTTTACTCCACAAATTGTTTCTTTTCTCATTTTAAATAACTTATTTTTAATTTTTATTTGTCTTCAATTTCTAAATCTTTTATCATTCCTCTAACAACTTCAAGCATTAAAGGTAGATGCTTTTGACATACAATAAAAACGACTTCTTCATCTATATCAAAATAGTGATGAGCAATAATATCCCTCATTTTCTTTGCCTTGTCCCATTCAACCTGAGGGTACTTCAGTAAAAACTTACCTTCTGTAATCTTGTCTATCTGTTTTAAGGCTTCCCTATAGCTATCAATTGCATACATATAGAATCCAGCTTTTCTAAACCCTCTTCATCTTTTACAAAATCATTAGGATCATTAATTACAGAAAATCTTTTTAAAATAATATTAATTGAATTTTCTATTTGTCTTAACATATCTAAAACAAGCTCTTTGTCATACATAAATCACTTCTTTTTTAATCCTCTTTCTCAAAATTTTGTTTAAATTTTTTCTCATCCTAATTAAATCAACCTTACAACCAAGTAACTTACTAAGTTCTTCTCTAATATCCAATAAAATAAAAGGATCTATATTTTTTATTTCTACAACCACATCTACATCACTACTGTTTTTCACATCTCCCCTTGCTACAGAACCAAAAACTCCTAATTTAGTAATACCATATTTTTTTTCTAAAATGGGTTTATATCTCTTTAGCTCATTTAAAATTTTTTCTCTATTCATTATCTCCTCACATTATTTCTTCCTCAAACACCTCAAGCACCTTCTTTACTGCATCGTCAATATCAGCAAGCCTCCTAAATTCATTTTTTATAAGCTTTTCCTCGTAACCCAGCTTTATAAATCTCAACAATTTTATTTTCAACATCCAACTTAAAAATCACTCTAATCTTTCCAACTCTTAATTTAAGAAAACCTTCCCAATTTGCTTTTAATTTTTCAATATCAACCTTTTCACCACGAATATAGCTTATAATTTTATCTTTGGCAATTTCAACAAAATCATTTTCTTTTAAAAAAGAAAAAGCCTGTTGGATTGTTCCCCGTTTTTTGGATTAAAGGGGGCGACTATGAAAAAATAGATTTAGCATTGATCAAATCATTCGTATCTTGGCTGAAGCTGAGTCTCCGGGTAACTCTGTGGCGTCTAAATTTAAGTCCAAACATTTTCAAGCCCTTATGGCTGGGACATAGAGCAAGAAGTGTTTTCACAAGCTTTTGCGCTTTGAATGCTTGAATAGAGAGATATTTAATGATATTTTTGAGGCAAGAGAAAAGATAAACAACTGGATAGAAGATTACAATATTTGCAGATTACACAGTGCACTTGGATACAAAACACCAGAGGAAATATGTGAAAAAGGCAGAGAATAAAAGATTCTTTAACCCTAACATTGGTGATGTCCAAAATTTGGGGGCATCCCAATCTAATGTTACACTGTAGTTAATTGCCCCAGTTTCTTCTTTTACATTTTTTTGATTAAGCGGCCTCCTTTGCAAAAAATCAGTAAGATTTTGAAACCATCCGGATTAACTCCCAGAAGCAGAAATTCTTCTGCTTGTGTATTTGTAGATGTCTTTTCTGTGTCTTATTCCTAAAATAATTACTTCTTTGTCTTTGATTTTAAATACTATTCTATAATCGCCAACCCTTAATTTCCAGTATTTTTTAAGTGTTCCTCTCAGTGGAATGCCATATTTCTCAGGTTCATGCACTAGCTTTGTTTCAATCATCCTTTTAATTCTGAAACGAATTTCTTGAGAAAGTTTGGGAATGTCCTCTCGTTTAACCGCAGGATGGTACTTTATTGCATAGACAGACATCTACACTTTCCACACTTCCTCATGGGACATAAGCTCTTCTTCTTTTAAATCTTTTTCTCTTTCTTCGGCAAATTTTGTCAATGCAACATCTTCTTTTAACTCTAAGGCTTCTTTAACTAAATCCCTTACCACAGCAGACATAGATATACTTTCTCTTTCAGAAATCTCTTTAATAAGAGTATATAAAGACCTATCGAAAACAACATTGATTCTTAACTGTTCATTTGCCATTTAACTAACTCCATATTTTTTATATATTATATTTGTAACACTTTTGTTACAATCCTGCAAGTACTTTTATTTTAAGCAGATTCTTTTTAGCTGCTTCATATGCCTCCTCAGAATTAAAAGATAGCTAAAAGATTAAATCTTAAAACAGAGTGAAATTCTTAAGTATTGCTACTAAATCGTTTTGTGATAATTTGTTTTTAGAATATTTATAAATTTTTTGGATAAAATGGGGCATCCCACCTTTTCTGTAATAAATCCCATTTCATCTAAAAACTCCCTAAAAATCTTCCTACCAAATCCTGAAGTTTGGAAAATCTGAAAGCAAGAGTATCTAACATATTTTTCTGCTCCACAGTAAGTTGCTCGAATTTTTCTACATCTAATGGATAGTTCTTTAATCTACTCGGTTTCATTCCCGTCTTCTCTTCGCTTTTCCTCTATCTACATGCTTTTATATACTCCATAGAGTTATTTGAAGAGCCATTGTTATAATTAAGGAATAATAATTGCAACTTTTGGGTAATTCATATCAATTAATCTCTTTTTATCTTAAATATACTCTTAAGATCCTTCACTTATCGCATTTTACTTTAATAGCAATACACTTGATATTCAAAATCATGGTTCCTCCACATCCAGTCCCACTACCTTAAAGTGCTTTTTATCGTATGTATAAAACAGCCTTCCACCTTTTCTTTTTACCCAGCAAGCAATAAAAGCATCAGCAAACTTTATATTCGTGGTTTCGTATAGTTGGATAGCCTGATTAACCATATCTCTCATTTCTACTTTTAATTCAGGCGTGTTGAGAAGTGCTTGTATGAGTTCTGAAATTTTTCCTCTTGGCCATTTGTAAATTTTTTCTAGCACCCACACTATTTCTAGCACTACTATAGGAATAACATGTAGAACCAACTCGCCTTTTCTTGCTTTTTGTATCAGACGCTGTAATCCTTCAGTTTTTTTAGAGTCATCTTTTACAAAAAACCTAATAAAAACATTAGTATCCACAAAAGCATCAACGGACACCAACTATCTCCTTTGCAGCCTCTTCTATAGCCTTTTCCTTTATCTCCTCTGCGCTTAAGCCTAAATCAGGCAAGCATCCCTGATAATCTAGAATGGTTTTGCTTTTTTTAATCACAATCCCATCCTCTCTTTCCTCAAAAGAAATAATATCCCCCACCTTTATTCTCAGCTTATCCCTAATTATTTTGGGTAAAGTAATTTGACCTTTTGGTAGAACTTTTGCTACTACCATTTTTACCTCCTACTTTAGGATAATAGTAGGAAACAAATTTGTCAATAGTAGATAGTTTTCATTACTTTGGTGCAAGATGGGGCATAAAGATATAGCAGAAAGGCTTAATATTGAGTATTATACAACTTCAGAAGACTTACCAATTTATATCTTTTATCAAATTCTATGGTCTTTTTGTCTGACTTTATCTATCCATTCCAAGAAGAATGCTAAGAATACACCAAAGAAAAGAGCAGTTATACCAGAAATTGCTACCATTAGTCTTTTTTTTGGTTTAAAAGGTTTTTTAGGAATAAAAGGTTCAGTTATTTTTTCAAAACCTTTTAACAATTTTAAATTTTTCTCCGTATCCTGAAGCTGAATTTCAGTATAAATAATACTTTTTTCTATTTCCATAGGATTAAAACCAACAATATCTGTATCTTTCTTGTCTATCTTTTTAAGTGCGATTTTTTTTAAAATTTTCATCTCATTTAATTTTGAAAGCAGCAAATTTTTTTGCCTTTCTAATTTTTCTCTTTCTATTTGAAGTTTTTTAGCCACATATTCATTTTTATTTAAATAATTTATTAAAGCATCGGATATTTGAGGAATTTTTTCTTTTTGAGTAGTTTGTATTTCTATAATGACTGATTGTGTCTTTGTCTTTGTCTTTGTCTTTGTTTCTTGACAATTTATTTTTTTTAAATTTTGTAAAATATCTTCATTAATTTCTAATAAATTTTTTAAGCTTTTCATAATTCCTTTCTCTTAAAAAATTATTTATAATTTCAATCAAAGACTTAGTTTCATCAGGTGTAATTATAGGAACTTTAATAGATACTTTGGGTGTTCCAGTTGTAGCAAGAGAGGTTTCAGTAATTATGGGAACTTTAACCAAAAATGTACTTTTATATACTGGTGTTATTAAAGAAGATAATACTGCTACTAAAACTATAATACTACAAAATATGCCCAAAATAATTTTCCATCTTTTTTTAATAACTAACCATAATTCATATAAATCTATTTCATCTTCATGATATTTATCCCAAAATCCGCGATTGAATTTTGGAGAAGGATATTTTTAATAAAGAAATGAGAAAAAATTAAGAAAGAACACC
>JAJSZS010000055.1 GCA_030262725.1 Candidatus Desulfofervidus auxilii
AAATACCAGCAGAAACCTCAACTCAACATTCGTCAGAATTGGCAGGAAAAACAGTTATTCCAACCGATGAAGATATTTCGGATGAAACAAAAGAAAGGGAATGGGCTCCAGAAGTTTCTCCAGAAGATGCTCCTATCAATGTAGGAGAATATGCTCCTAAAGAAGTAAAAGAAGAAACAACAGAGAAGGAGATAAAACTTTTAGATAAAAAGTCCGCAACCAGACCACATGGAGATTGGACACGATCTACCGAAGTCTTGAGTAAAAAAGCCAAAGAAGATATTGGACGATGGGGAGAAGAATATGCTTTTAGGTGCATTAAAGATGAAATGAGAAAAAAGTATCCCTACATCTCTTTATTGGATACTGAGCAAGGCTTTAGATTAGAAAAAGATGGAGAGGTAATTGTAGAAGTAGTATGGTTAAACAAAAATGGAGAAAGTGGGCAACACTATGACATAAAAATCACAGAATATAGAGATGAAATTTTTATCGAGGTTAAATCCACAAAGGAAAACGAAAAAGCTTGGTTCAAAGTGACAAAGGATCAATGGAGGCTAATGAAAGAAAAAGGAGATAAATTCTACATTTATAGAGTTTATGGTGCTGGAACAGAAAATGCAAAAATAGAAAAGATCCCTGATCCGGCAAAACTTTGGAAGGAGGGGCATATAGATGCATATCCTATTGGTATTGAAATATAATTTTGCGCTCATAGCCTTGCCCCTCGGGTCGCCTAACAGGCGCATATCCGACTTTGCTAACGTCCAAATTCCTCGCTCGGAACTTCGGACATGCTCGGAACGTTATCTGCCATGCTCCAAATGGAGGTGTAAAATATGGGATCTTTATACTTGAATAGGTTAACCCATGATGAGCGTGAAAAACTTAAGAAAAAATTATGGGAAGCGCAAAAAGGCAAATGCTTCATCTGTGATGCACTGATGGATCTGAGTATACATCAAACTCAAATAGATCATGTTATCCCCCTAAAGATTGGTGGAAAGGATGATCCCTCGAATTTTGCCTTAACTCATGCTACATGCAATGCGTCAAAACAGGATGCGGATTTAAGGGTGGCAAGAATTTTGGCGAAATTTAATAAGATACGAGATCGTTGTTTAAAAGAAAATCGTGGACTAAATCTAACGGATATTCTACATGAATACGGTGGCTCAAAATATGAATTAACTTTAGAATTCGATGAAACTAACTCTGTGGTCAGATACTCTCTTGATGAAGTAGGAGAAAATGAAATCCTTGAAGAAAGAGTTTATACAGACCCGCTAAGTGACTTTAAATATTTCTTTGCAGAGTTACCAATTGAATACCTATTTCATGATGACAGAATTAACCCACGATCAATAGGGCAAAATATTTCTAAACTAGTTAAGGAGTTCTTCCTGAAAAGACCACAATTGCATATCTCCTTAGGATGGGTAGACGTTAAAAGCAATCCTAAAGTTAAAGTTAAAATTTTTGATGGCCAACACAAGGCTGCGGCTCAGGTACTGTTGGGTATAAGAAGATTACCTGTTAGAATATTTCTAAATCCAGACCTTGATGTACTCCTTATTACAAACACAAATGCAGGAACCACTCTTAGACAAGTAGCTTTTGATAAATCTGTACAGAGACACTTGGGTAGTGCACTTTATATGGACCGAGTAGAACGCTATCAGAGAGAAAAAGGTTTATCTCCTGATGATTTCAATTTTTCAGAACGAGATCTGGTAAATTATTATAAAGGAGAATCTAGAGAAATGAAAAGGTACATTTTAGACTCAGTTAGAGATGGTATTACACATCATCCAGAAAACAAGTTGAAAGAATTCATAGATTTTGGTGGAAGAAAAAAAGAGAAGCCACTTTCGTATAGCACAATAGAAAAAACATTTTACTCATTTTTTATTTATCAAGATGTTCTTGATACACCCATAAATTATCGGTTAGAAGAAGGAGAAAACCCAAGAGAAATTGAAAAAGAACAGATAGTTACATTGATGAACATTATAGCAGAAGAGATACTAATCGGGAAATTTAACCCTGATATAGGAACTTATAGGATAGAAAACAGAATTCAGAAAGGTGAGGAAATATCTGAAGATCATCTTATTGCATACAGAATGACTAAGGAAGAAATAATTTACAATTGGCTGCGATATATAGAGCAGATAATCAAAAACTATTTTATTATGCAGGGAAAACCAATTCAAGAAAAAAAGCTTTTTCAATATAGATTTCCAGAACCGTTATGGGAGCGAATAAGAATTTTCGTGAAAAATTTAAGAAACTTACCATTATGGGTTAACAAGGAATTAGCAGCGACGATATTCGGTGGAAGGCAGAATTATGAATATTGGCAAACTATATTTGAAACAGGAAAAACTCCTCAAGGATTTCAAGTTTTAGTAAAACCTTTAGATTTAATGGAGATGATTAAAAAATAAACGCGGCAGATAACAGCGGACATACGACTTCGATGCTTCGCACCTCCGCCAAAATTCGACAAAGCCGAACTTCGCATGTCCGCAAAACGTTAGGCGTAATCGGGGGTCTCACTTATGAATAGCATGCAAGAAAAAATAGTAAGGATTTTGATTGAAAAAGGAAAAGAACTTTTAAACCAACCCTACAAGAAAATAGAATTTACTGGAAATCCAGAAGCCGATGCTCTGCTTAATGATATCAAGAATTTCCCCCATGCTTTTGTGCTTGCGTGCATAATGGATAGATAAATAAAAGCAGAAAGAGCTTGGCGAATTCCTTATGAAATATCTAAAGAAATTTGTGGATTTGAACTTCCAAGGCTTCTAAAAATAAAACAAAATCAGTTTAAAGAAATGTCTAATAGAAAAAGCCTCCACAGATTTAACGATACCATAGCAGAGAATTTTTATCATGGGATTCAGAAAATCCATAGAGATTACAATGATGATGTATCCAATATCTGGAAAGGAAAACCTAGAAGTGCAACAGTGGTTAAGAGATTTTTAGAATTTAGAGGTGTTGGAGTGAAAATAGCAACTATGGCGGCAAATATACTAGCAAGATAGTTTAAAATTCCTATAGGAAATTATATTTGTATAGATATATCTCCCGATACGCATGTAAAGAGAGTTTTCAAAAGATTGGGATTTATATCTAAAAATGTCAGTAATGATGAGTTAATTTATTCTGCAAGAGAACTCAATCCAGAATATCCTAGAATTTTTGATTTATCTTGTTGGGAAATAGGCAGAAACTGGTGTAAACCACAGAGACCCAATTGTAAGAATTGTTATTTAGATCCATACTGTCCAAAAAAATCTAAGGTGAAAAGATGGAGCATGCAATCTTCCAACATTATGGCTCGCCCCCGAACTCTTCGCCTGCTATCGCAGGCTCGTTTCTGGTCTGCTAACAGAGGGATATGTGGCTCGCCAGTGCTCGCCCAGACCGTCACTTCGTGGCGGCTTCGCATACCCGCGAGCCGTTATATGAAATTCCGTGAGGTGGCAGACATAATAACGGCTGGTCTCTTTATCCAAATTTGAGAGTTATAAAGCGTTTTTGAGCAAATGAGATGAGAGAGATTGCAGGAGAATAAAACTCTTAATCTCCGCATCTGAATACAGGAAATAGTAGCCGTCAGACATGAAAATCGCACCACCCTTACAGAACTTTCCAAAATCTCTGGTGATTGCGTTTGTGCTTCTTGCAGATATTGTCTGAACGGTAGAGCCTCCAGGAGCACCTTCGCCATATTCCGAGACGCCCTCTGCGATTTCATCGCCCTTCCTCTTCATTTACCCTCCTCCTCATCTTCTTGTCCCTGCGTCCTCTCTCTCATCAGGCAATTTGCTCATCTTTATCTCCTCAGAACTTCCTGCACTTCTGTTAAACCGAGCTCGACATCGCTTTCAGCAGGTCTGCCGATGAAGTATGACCTTGCTTCACATCCGTCCTGCTTGGTTTATAGCATCCCTCCTCTCGGAGCTAAGACGGTGCTGCTCAAAATGGCATATGGCATTCCCCCGCATCGGAAGGAATAAATAGCCATCCGTGACGAATGAAATGAAATATGACATGTAGCAATCGCATGCTTAGCTACCTGTGAGGCAGAAGGAAGTTTACAGGCGTGAGGATGTCATGGGGGCAACTCCTTTTTCTCGTTCATTACCTGCCTCTCCCGAACACTTACCTGAACACATAAGCGGAAGTCACTGCGTGGAGGGACTGCAGCTTCAGCAGAAGCAAGTTCTGGGAATTTTGATTCATGCAACGCAGAAAGAGAGTCAGCCTTTACTCAAGCAGAAGGAGTCCAAAGAAGAAGATATCCTCATAGGGGGAAGTCAGCACTTTTATTTTGTAGCCTGCATTTCTGACCGTTTGAAACACATCTATGCCAGTTGCTTCCATTGAAGGTCTCATTTTATGTTGGAACGGGCAGAGACGCTTCGCTGTGTGATCAATGTCCTCCTCCACTTCTGG
>JAJSZS010000056.1 GCA_030262725.1 Candidatus Desulfofervidus auxilii
GATAGAGCAGGCGAGATGCCTTACGGGGATTTTATATAGCGGGATTCAGGAATACAGCAAGGAATGCAGCAAGGCGATGAGCGTGTTAAAAGAAGCACTTGAGATTTGCGAGCGATATCCTCATGGTACAGAGCAGATTAAAAAAGTATAGGTTCTCGGTCAAATACGGTAACTTCTAATCAAAATCAGGGGTAAATGTGGACGAAATTGAGATGAAGAAAAATTGTCAGACTGTATTATAGTCAACCAGATGCCACACACATCAGCCTCCTTTTACATTTGGAGATAGACCATTCAGCCCTTGATGTGGAGCATCACTGTATGAGATAACCTCTTCCAAAACCATCGTCAATCTACATCCTTCCATTCCTCCTCTGCCAGCATCTCTTTTAATCTGGGAAGGCTGAGGCAAGTCTCCCCGATGAAGCACCGATGAGCCTCACTGGATGCCCCTCAGTGAGAGGTGGTGGGCACATACTGTTTCTTGTTGTATACTAATAAGAGTGCACCCCGGACCAATTGCTTTGTTTTTCTAAATTCTTATCTAAATGGGTAGCATAAAAACAAAAATTGAAAAGCTTTTATATATATTTTCCCGTTATAAAAATCAGGTAATGCACCCTATAGGGAAGATAAAAAGTCCTTTGGACAGGTTGTTTGAGATAGAGAATGGAGGAGGTGCAAAAGGATGAAAGGAAGGAAAATCGAGGAGATAGGAGTTTCATTCGGAGGGATGTATATGCGGAGTAGTTCGGATGTACCACCAAAATGGGACGGGATTGAGGTAAACGGAGGAGAAAATGATTGAATATGGAGGAGTTCAACCAAAGGGATGTATATGCGAACCATGTTCTGATATACCACTAATTTGGAATGATATACGAATTAAGTTTGGATATACTATGTTAAGTGAAATGCCCAAGCCTGTATTAGAAAATAACCAATAATTAAATAACTATAGTGAATTATAACTATGAAGAGGGAACAATGAAGCAAATGTTTAATGAAATTAAACATAAATGGTATTTGGAGAAGTTGAATTTAATTACAAATACATTAAATAAGATAAATCCTAGTTGTGTTTTATTATGTTATAATGCAGATGCTGACGGTCTTATTGCTGCTGTATTTATCTCTAAATTTTTAAAATATATAAACAGTAGAGCAAATATAATAGAGAAACCGGTGTTTAACTTTCAATACGATTTTAATTGGTTAAATTCAGTACAACAGCAAGTAAATCCTGACGCAATTATATGTGTTGACTTACCGATTATACAAGAAACAGATATCGTCAATAGAGTAAGTAAGAAATCCGCGCTTATAATATATGATCATCATTTGATACTAAACTTTGAAAAGGATAAATTATCTAATAATGCTATATATATTAATTCAAGAGATATAAATTTAAATATACCTGCATCTTATTTTAGTGCCTCATTATTATTTAATATTAACAATTTTAAACACAGCTATATTCCATTTGTAGCTATAGGATTAGTTGGTGATAATAGCTTAGATGACTTTCCTTGGGTAAGGCGTAATGTAGAGAGATTCATTAAACTTGATAGAAATCAATCTATCTGGGATTCTGAGTTAGGAACTTATACATCTTTACTTAATGCTTATTTTAGAGCAAATCCTCAATTAGATAAGAGCGATATTGTCTGTAAAATGATTGACCTTATGGAAAAATACTATGTAAATGAAGTTCTTTCTAAATTAGAAAAGATGTATAACCTCAGACAGATGCTGAAAAAAGTTGATAAAGATGCAATAACTAATATTGAAAATATAAAAAAAATAATTAATTCAAGTAAATCAAAGCTAATATGTAAGGTTCTCAATGTATCAACCTTTAGTGTTGGGATTATAGCAACTCGGCTTGCTATTGAATTCCCATCTTTTATTTTTTGCATTGGTTTTAAATATAAAGATAAAATTCAATTTGAACTGAGAACCAACAATAGTAACAATTATAATTTAATAATCCTGCTAAAATTACAAAGAAAGTTCTTTAAACCTATTACTTCTGGGGGTCACCCAAAAGCGGCAGGAGCACTAATTAATGTTAAAGATAAATCTAAATTTTGTGAGTCGTTGAGTAAAAGCCTGGTTCTCTATGAAGGAGGCGAGAGTAATGATTACAAGGGATGAAAAGAGAGTACTTTTTGAAATACTTCAATTTATAGAGGACTTATGTAAAAAACAGCAGGACGACGGTAGTTGGGATGAAGAACATTGGTCTAATCTTCATAGAGCAGTCATCTCTTGTCAAATAGGACTTTTATTAAGTAAACTGATTTGGGGAGACATTTATAAATGTAAAAGATGTGTATTAGATCTGCTATCAAGTCCAATATTTGCTAGTTGTGAATATTCTTACTGGCGATGTTTACCTTTAATTTACCTTGGTGCTGATAGAAGCACCCTAGAGGATGCACTTAAACAACTTGAAAATATAATTAAGCAGGGTGTCTTTCATCACCCCCACTCACCTATAAAAGAGTTCTATTTAGAGTGTGTATTTAGAATTTTAGGTAAAGATACTGAACTTAGCCATGAAATAATAAAAGAAGTCATAGATGACATAAGCAGAGAAGAATACAATAAATGGACTGCACAAAAAATAACATATACTCTTCTCAATTTAGAACTCAGAAAAATACTTGATGAGAACATTTCTTGTAAAATACTTAAGGTTGTTACAAATAAATCAAATTTTCAAAGTGGATACAGGTTTTGGGAAACTCTAATTTCTACTATTTATGTAATTGTTAACTTAAGTGAAATATATAATTATACTTCTTCTGAAAAAGTAAAAAGTTCTATAGAAGAAATTTTGAAAGATGCTATAAAATTTATTCTTAAAAAGTGGAAAGATAGAGATTTTTATTCTGAGCCACTAGCAGGAGGGGATTTTGATAAAACACCATATGTAAAGATAGTAATGGCTAGATCTATACTTAGTTATTATTTAAACATTAGAAATATAAAAGCTGAGGAATTATTTAACGAATATGAAAAACAAAAACGTAGAAGGAGAAGGAGAAAAATATTTAAATATACTATAATAAGTATATTTTCATTTTTAATAACTTTTTTGCTATATGGCTTTAGAGAAGAAACTATTGAATTAATTAATAATCAAACTTTAGTGAATATTATTACTTTAGCAGCGGGAATTATATCCGTTGCTACTGGTATTGGAGCCATCAGGAATTATTTCCGTCACAAAAAATAATTAAATTTTAAAGTGCTAACGAGATTCAAAGATAGGCTTCAATCAAGATATAATAAGAGAAGTCAAAAATTAGGAGAAATTGAAAGAAATTAACATATTAACATGGCGGGCTGGGTCACTCTGCGGTGCTTCGCACCTTGCCCGGGGTCACTTAACAGGAGGATATGTGGCTCGCTCACGCTTGCCCAAATTTCGCAAGGCGAAACTTCACATATCCCCGGAACGTCGATATCTGAGCTCATATAACATCTGAGATGAAAAGAGAAAAGAGTGTTATCGGAACAGACTTGCGGGTTCTCCTCGAAACATCACAGGGATTTGCATATATGACTGTGATATACTGTGATTATATCTCATATCATTTCACTCAGTTCGCACAGATGAAGAGATTCTGAATATTGCGCATAATCCGCGTGTGGTGGGTATAGCGTGTGGTGGGTATGGACTCTCACAGGAGCTCCTTTCAGAGATTGCGATATCGCGGTGATGCGCATATGTCCCGTGTTACCTCTCACAACATTCATGCGGCAGCTTTCAATGCGTGGCATGCGCATCTCATCACTCATAATGAGAAAATGTGAAGTTGAAGTGCTTCCGGGCGAATATTACAATACCACAAAATAACAAACGCTTCAAGCAGGAATACGATGCTTTCCTCTGCGCGATAACTGCAACTGCGCGATAACTGCAGAATACCATATTGACGAAACTGGGGAGTGATAGCAAGACCTGCCGGCAGCAATTTGAAAGCGCTCAGTTGTCACATCACCACTGCGTCACGCTGTGCTCTGCCGCAAGCGCCGGCTGCTGTTGATGTCGTCACGATGACATTCAAATTCTCTAACCTGAACTGCGACACCTCTCACGGATTCAATCATCTCCCATCCGCTCATCTTCGCTCTTCCCACGCCGAAAACGCTTTCATTTCTGCTTGAGAATATGACATAATCGTTCACGCGTATTTTCTCGTCTGCGTGCAGCACACCGCCCGCGAATATCGTGTTTCCGGGCACAAAATCATCCGTCAGCACGAAATACGCATCGCCTATCGCCTCCCGCAACCTTCTCGCACCTCTTGTTGTGATTGAGAGCATTCCGTATTCCGGTGATATCCTCGCAAGCACGCATCCTTCATCGCAGTTTCCGTCACGATGCACACTGCCACATTCGCTCGCCTTTGCGTCTTCTG
>JAJSZS010000057.1 GCA_030262725.1 Candidatus Desulfofervidus auxilii
AGCAATTTCTTTATTAGAAACATTATAAGTACCAGATTCGATTTGTGCTTTTATTTGAGCAACTTTTTCTTCTCTAATCTCAGGCATAGAAAGAGCTTTTTTAATTGCTCTTTCTACTAATTTTTGAGATGAAAGTTCTATTACTTCTGTTTGATTAATTGTCTTTTCCTCTGACTTTGTTTTTCTTACTTTTAAATTTTCTTCCTTTATTCTTGCTTCCTTTATATTTTTCAAATTTTCTATATTTTTTCCAGTAATACTATTAATCCTCATTTTTATACCATCCTAATTTTTTATTTACTTAATCGGCATTTTTTAGTTTTACTTTAATAATTTTAAAATTTTTGTCAAGTTTTTAAAAATTTAAAATAAGATGGGTATCCCCCACATCATTTCCTTTATAAAAGATCCGGTAATTTGCTCGGTAATAAAAATATTTATGTTTATTATTAAATTATTCTCTATAATATTGTTTGAACCTGGAACCTGATTAATCTGAAAAATACCATTAGCTCCATTAAAGCCTCCTATTAAAGCAATACTTCTTACATTTGTTCCTGATAAGGAGACTACCGAATCTGCTGAAAACTCAGAATTACTATCTCCTTCTAATATACTAACACTATGTCCTAAATTATCCCAATAACCTGTAAAAACCACCTGAAAATAAACCCCCATATAACCACCTCTTATTTCTTGTAAAGACTCTTCTTTTGCCAATTCAACAGTAGCAAAAATATCCTCTTCTTCAAACGCAAATGCTTTAGACAATCCTATACATAAGATAAATAATAAAAGGAAACATATATATAAATTGGTTTTTATCTTTTTAAACATCTCATCCCCTCCCATAAGTACTCTCTTAAGGTTTTATTTCGAAAGGCTGTCTTATAAAAAAAAGATCTGTAATAATGGTATTTCTTAAAGCCCAAATATTTTCTTTAGAAACTTCTCTACTCTTAAGTTCCCATACTGTTTTTGAAGATTTTTTCCCAAAAACAGCAAGAAGAATATTATTCCAGGATTTTTTAAACTTTTCCATATTCATTACTTTGTGTCCATAAGCTGGATCTGCTAAAAATACTTTATTACCTCTTACACCTTTTAAAATTACAAAATGCTTATATCCATTTGTATCTAAAAGAATTATAGTAGGAATTTTTATCAAATGAAGCTTTTCAACAGGAACTTTATAACCTTCTGCTTTAAAACCAAATCTTTCAGCACTTTTTTTAAGGTCTAACATTGAAAAACCACGAGCTTTAATTTTTTCGATCTCTCCATGTGTTAAAATATCTTTTATTATATTTTCTTCACTTATATTAAGGTTATAATAATATCTAAGTAATGAAGCAAGAGCTGCACTACCGCAACTAAGGTCATATTTTTGTTTTACAAGATTTTTAAAACGAAGTTCTTTTATACTTAAAACACGCTTTTGAATATATACTCCATTAAACCCTGTTTTAATTTCTACTTCTCCTGAATAAGCACCTTGAAATAGAAAAAAACTTAAAAAAAAGAAACTCAGGCTCAGATTTTTTATTATCTTCTTAAAAAACATTTTCTAAAAACTCCCAAATAAAAATAGGGGGCAAAAGCCCCCTTAATAACTATTTAAAATTACTTAGAATCCAGGAGTAATAAGAGGAGTTACAGGTCCACTTTCTGGTGTATAGCTTATAGAAAGAGTATTTGCCTGAAGATTGTTACTTCCTGCTGCAACATTAACACCTATATTTCCTACTGCACCTGAAAGCACGCTACCACTTAAAGATGCTATATTTTTAGTGTTAATACTTGTTATACCTATAGGTATAGAACCTGTAATAGTTCCAGTAAGTTCGATATTCTCTATACTAATATCTCCACCGATATCTCCTTCTTCTGTTCCAGAATAGTTATTTTCCGGTTGACCAGGTGCATACCATATAGTTCCTTCTTCCGTTCCGCTATACCAACCATTTTCTATACTTCCTGAAATATTTTCGCTCATTTGAACTGTTAATGTGATAGGAATTTCTCCTCCTTCTGTTTCTTCTATGATGGGCTGATTGCTTACTGTGTTATATTTAGATTTTTGCTGAACATATGCTACACCCATTCCAACCTTAGCTGGACCAACAGCTATACCTAATTGATTTGTCTGAGCATTATCAACTCCAGCAGCAATATTAAGTTGAATATTTCCTTTTGCACCTGATAATGCATTATCACTTGCAGAAGCAGTATTTGTTACTCCTTCATTATTTACTTTATTAAATTTAGCCTTTTGGACACTAAAAGTTTTAGATTCAACTAAGGAAGAACCTTGTTTTCCAACTGCAATTGCAACTACATTACTCTGTGCATTATAATCTCCTGCTACTACATTAGCACCTATGTTACCCTGTGCTCCACTAAGAACATCACCACTTACTGTTGCTTCATTTTCAGTGCGCTGATTATTAATCTTATTAAACATAAGAAATTGATCATTTTTGCTGAGGGCTCTTACCAACCCACTCACTTCCATATTTTCTCCGCTATTAATAATTGAAATATCAGTTGTAATAAGAGAAAGATAAGCTTCCAAATCAGCAACACCCATTACTTGAAGTGTAATATCTAAATTACCACTCAATTCTCCATCAAAATCAAAATACCCTGTGCACTCCATACCACATAATTCAGATAAATCTGGCAATCCTTGAGCCTTAGCTCCTATAGGAGCTAATAGAGATACTGAAAATGCTAAAGCACTTGCTAAAACTAACTTTTTTCTAAGCACTCTTTTTAACATGGCACACCTCCTTTTAGTTTTTTATGTTATTTAAGAGCTGCTCTGTTAAAATTTAAATGAAAAGTATTAGCAAGAACATTCCCTATCCCAGCTGATTGATTAACTTGTACCACTCCTCTTGCTCCTGAAAAAGCTAAATCAAAGATAATATCATAAAATTCTCCTGAATATAAAAATCCATCTTTTATTTTAGCTACATTTTGACTAAGAGCTGAAGTATTAATTTTTTCTCCAATAGAAATAAATACTAAATTAGCCTCAGCATTTCCAGAACCTGAAGCTTGATTTATTGAAAAAATACCCTTTATATCAGAAAAAGCATTATCTCCAATTATGTCAGTAGCTTTATCAGGAACTTCATTTCTGCATACTGTCTCCTGATCTATAAATCCTCTATTAAAACTCTCTATTCCTATTATCCACATATTTGATTGAACATGGTTGTCTCCTGAAGCCATGTTCATTCCTGCTATCCCAGAAGCCCCTTTAAATACATCATCTTTAATTAAACTCTGATTTATTTGCTCACCAAAAACTTTATGCTCAATTAAAAAAATTAAAAAAACTACTATTAGTGCTAACCTTTTCAAAATATCCTCCTATTTACTTATTATGATTCTAAAGATACTTACATTATTACTACCTGTTAAAATCTTTAATTGATTAGAATCAACCTTCAAATCTTCATCCCATAAAATAATCCTGCCAGAGTTTACAAATTGTAAAGCTGATCTTCTTTCCCCTCCGCGAATATTATTAAGAATATTTTCATCTAAAACCTGCGTACCTAAAATATTCAAGTTATTAATAAAATCTTTTTCAGCTTTCCCAACAACAGGAAAGAACAAAAAGAAAATAAGAGATAAACTCAAAATAATTGATTTTTTTATTTTAATTTCTATTTTCATAGCATTTTTTATCAATCAAAAAATGTGCCCAATTTGAAAAACCTTTGATTTATTTAATAAAAAGATTTTTTGACTGTAAAAATGTTAAAATCAAATTTTACAATTTTACAATTTTACAATTTTTACACAAATTAATTTTTTTAATTTTAAATCTTTAATTTTTTTTATTTTGTATTAAATTTTTAAAACTATATAGTATTCTTTTGTATCTTATTTTAAAACAATTGGATATATCTATGCGGTTAGATATACGCCTAAAAAAGCCTATTAAAGCTTTTATATTTTTAAAAGAATCTGGAAAAAAGAAAAAAACAATATTAGAAGGATTAAGTTTAAGAGGAGCTCTTTTAAAACTTCCAAAAGATGAAATTTTTTCTAAAAAAGATATTAAAGATTTTATAGAAATTTTAATCCCTTATCAAAATATAGAATTAAAAATATTTGCTAAAAAAATAAGAGAGCATAGAGATGGTATAGCTTTAGAATTTTTTATTACAGAAAGAGAAACCTTTTTAAAATTATGGAAATTTATTTGTGATAATTTATATCCTGTTTCCTGGGAAGTATGTCCCTATTGTAATTCTCCTCTTACTAACAATAAAATTTGTCCGAATTGTAAATTTTCATTAGAAATATTTAATCCTGAGTATGTATTTAATCATTTTAAACAAACTTTTTTATATCGAATCAAACA
>JAJSZS010000058.1 GCA_030262725.1 Candidatus Desulfofervidus auxilii
CAAACATGGAATTTAAAAATTGTTGGATGTTTTTATCTTCTGAAAATACCATTAAAAAGGGCATAATTATGTTGAAAAACATTTCCTCTTTTCTTTGTTTGCCGATGCCTTTAAAGTCCATTATGTTTTTTAGGGCAGATTTTGGGTTTTTATTTTTTATCTCAGTTTTAACTTTTTCAAGAAAAAAATTTACTAAACCTTTTTCAATGCTCTTTTCCAAAAGTTCTGTTATCCCTTTTATTCTTTTCTCAGGAAAATTGGCAGGTCTTATACCTTTGTATTCCCACACGGATTTATCCATCCTTAAAGAAAGATCAAAATTTTCTGGTAATCCGTCTTTTTCATTTATAAAACCAGCTCTGTATAAAAGTGCTTTTTCTATAGTATGTCTATCTTTAAGTTTTTTTATTTCCGAATAAGGTAGGATTAAAGCAAGTTCTAAAAAATTTACTTTATTTTTTGGATAGCCAAGGGAGAGCATTATTTCCCGATAAAGTGCTTCATCCGGCGAAGCAATTTTGAGAAGATTCTGCATTCTTTGCTTTTTAAGCTCAAGCCATTCTTTGCCGAGGTGGTTTAAGTCTATGGATGGCATCTTGTCTAATTACATTTTTCGCAAACTTCTTTTAAGAAAAAGATTTCAGATTTGATATAATTTTCACATATATCTTTAACTATCTTTTTAACCTCGTCATTGTCAGTTTCGCAAAGGTATTTAATAATTTTTTTTATTTTGTCTTTCGGGTATTCAAAAACTGGTGCGTCTAATAAAATTTTACCTATGTTTTTAGCTGTTTGAATTTTATCTCCAATTTCCATAAATTTTTGAAGATAATCTAAAAAGAAAGAAAAAGTTACAGGATTTTTTATATATGAAGCAGAAAATTTGATCCAATTTATATAAGGTTCGGTTAATTCTGGTACAAATACAGTTAATTCTACAGTATTAGACAAAATTTCTTTTTCTTCTTCTGATAGATATTTTTCTTTATTTTTTAATTTGTTATAAAATTTGTTATAAACAAATTCCCAAAAATCTAAAATCCTTTTTTTAATTTGCTTATTTTCTTCACTATCCTCTCCCAAATAATCTCTTTGTCCCCAAAAAAATCGTATAATTTGATTAATATCATCGGGATTAAATTTTTCTATGAGCTTATAAAATAAGCTTAAAAAGTTCAAACTTTCTGAACCCATAAGATATGCTAATGAAATATGTTGGATAAGTTGCTCTCTGTAAAGATTATCTTTAAAGTTATAATCTAAAGCGAATTTGTAATGAGTTCTCATAAGATTGTAGATATCTTTGTGAATACGTCCTATAAAAAGATATCCCTGCATAAAAGCTTCCCAAATCTCTTCTTCTGGCTTTAGAGATTTAATAATTTCTGTAGTAAAAGCTTTATTTATATGGAAATAAAAATTTAAAAAATACATACCAAAAAATGTATATGCTTCAATAAGCTTATTTTCTAAAAGGTTTTTATATATTTCTACAAAATTATTTTTTATAACTTCTTTTTTATCATATGAAGATTCCAAAACTTTTAAAACAAATTTTATATAAACCTCAATAATCCGACCTATTGGAGTATTGATAGAATATTGAGGATAATCTAATATTGCTTTATCTAATTCAATTTTTAAATTTTGTAACATTAAATGTATAATATGTTCTACTTTTTCAAAAAGTCTTTCAGGAAGTGGATATTCTCTATTTTTCAAAGCTTCGGTTAAAAAGAAATAAAAAGCGGTAATAACCCATCTATGTGTTATCAGCTTTAATGACTGAACTTTAAATTTATCCTGCCAAAATTCTTCTTGATTTATATACATTTCAATAAAATTAAAAATTTTTTCATAATTTATGGGTTTATTTTCTTTTAATGCTTCCTGAAAACCTTCTAAAATTTTTGCTATATATAAATATCCTACCTTAAGAAAGAGGTTTAAATTTTCAGTAAATTTTTTGGGATTAGTTTTAACTGCTGTTCTCAAGGTTTCAGCAAGAGCTTCTACACTGGGTCCTTCCCAGAAATCAACAGTTTTAAATTGTATAAGATACTCAGCAAGCTCTGCATTATCCATTTCTAAAATTTTTTCTACACTAAGCGGTGATTCTTCCCAGCCAGTTCTAATTTCTGTTTTTCCTATTGCAGGATGTAACTCTACGTCCAATCCTGTTATTTGCTTCATTGCATCGTGTAAAGTTTTAAATTCTTTATCATAAGATAAAGCTTTATAAATCATCTGCTTAAAAATAGCTTTCCATTTTTCTTTTTCCTTTTCATCTTTGTCTTCTAACATTTGAGCATATATTTTAGTAGCTTCTTCAATTTTTCTTTTCAAAAGTTCTCTTTTAGTATCGTCTAATGGACCAAGATTTTTCAGCACTTTTTTAAGCTCATCACCCCAAAAAAGAGTAGCGCCTTCAAAAATTTTATCTCCTTTGGTCTCAAGAA
Organism: Candidatus Desulfofervidus auxilii; assembly: GCA_030262725.1. NCBI lineage: Bacteria > Pseudomonadati > Thermodesulfobacteriota > Candidatus Desulfofervidia > Candidatus Desulfofervidales > Candidatus Desulfofervidaceae > Candidatus Desulfofervidus > Candidatus Desulfofervidus auxilii. Next base: position 2,463 of record JAJSZS010000058.1, read on the forward strand.
CTTCCCAGAAGAGGTCTTTAAATCTCTCTATATTTTGTCCAATTATAAAAAGAGAAATTTTGGTAAAAATTGGATGGGATTCCTCAAAAAATGATTTTAAAAATTGTCTTACATTTTTAGGCTCTTTTTTGGTCTTAATAAGTAAAATTTGGCTTAAAACATAGGTAAATAACTCTACAGGTTTTCTCAATAAATAATTTTTTTCTTCATAATCATATAAAGAATTAAGTGTTCCTTCGTATTCAGTTGAAACTATTTCTTTTATTCTTTCAACAAAAATATCTACAAGTTTTATTGAACATTTTTCGGCTATGACGTTTAAATGTTTTTTAAAAAATTCTTGAAGTAAGTAAATATCAACTTTAAGAACTTTTTTTTCATATTCTTCTTTTATTTCAGTAAGATGCCAAATAATTTGTTCTACTTTTTGAATATCTTCTCGATTATCTGTAAGAAATCTTGGAAAAAGTTTTTCCATAATTTCCATTGCTTGAAGCATTATATCAAATTTGGAATCAAGCCATACAGGAATTAAGTCAATAATTTCCATTGAAATTTTGTTAGTAGGAAGATTTGAAAGTATTCTAATAAAAGAACCCCAAATAAGGTAATTATCTAATTTTTTGGTCTGTCTATGATATTCTGTTACTTCTTTAATAATTTCTAAAAGTTCATCAATATACATTTCATTACCGAGTTCATTTACTTTTTGAGAAACTCGCTCTAAATAATCTAATACATTCCAATAGGGGATTGTGTAAAATCCTTCTTTCTCAGCAGGCTCAGGACCAGGAGCTTTTTCAGGAGAGAAAAAGCCTTCTGACTTAAGGATGTCAAACCATTCAAGAGAACGGAGTTTGGAAAAAAAGTATCTTTCATAAACAGGATTCTCTTTAATTAAATTTAAAACAAATTGAACTTCTTGTCTTGTAGGTTTTTCTTTTGATAAAATAATATCTAAATGTTTAATATTATCTAATACGCTTTCTTGAAATTTTAATAAACTTTTTGCTTTTTCATGTTCTAAAATGGGTTTTATCAATCTTTGATATTCTTCTTCATCAATAATAACTCTTGTTTTAAAAACAGCTGCTTTTAATGGAAGCAAAATAGGAGGAACATCTTCTGCTGAAATTTCTAACCAGATGGGCAAAATTTTACTTTTCTTTTGAATAAGTCTAGTAAAAGCAATATCTATTTCTTTTTGAACCCATTTTTGCTTGATTGAATATTTAGATAATACAATTATGAAAAAATCAGCATTTTGAGCTGCTTCATCTATTTTCCTAACGATAGAATCGCCAACTTTAATTTCCCAATCATCAACAAAAATTTTTGCAATATTTTTTAAATCTTTTTTCATTCTTTTTGCGAGTTCCCAAACGAAATCGTGATCTTTAGAAGTGTGAGAAATAAAAATATTAACTTGAGACATTTTTTACTCCTCCCTTGTAAACTGGATAGTTAGTCCAAAAGCATTTTGATAAATGTTATCAAGTACTTCAAAAATAGAATTTTCATTTTTATCTTTATAAATAATAGGATAGATATTTATTCCATTCATTTTTAAGTTTGTAACTATGTGGGTTATTTTTTCCTCTTTATCTCCTTCATTTTGTTCCAAAATTCTTTCAATCCAAAAAAACAAATTATCTCTATTATAAAACTTCCTTCGAACATCTTTTTCCCTTAATCCATATCCTAAAAATATTATTATTCTAAATTTATCCAAAAATTTTCCCCAAAATTTCCCAAATTTTAAAGAATTTGCATATCTTTTTCCATACTCTTGTTCAGATAGAATCCAAGATTCAGGTTCATCTATTCTTCCATGTA
>JAJSZS010000059.1 GCA_030262725.1 Candidatus Desulfofervidus auxilii
GGTTCTCCCGGCTCTAAAGCCTAAACTGGCCGATATGTAGGTGGTCTCTATGGGTCTGCCTTCAATTAAAGTGAGATCGCTGGTCCTGCCTCTCTCAACCACTAGGATGAAGCTGTCTGGTAGTCTCTCGTACTCTCTTCTAGGGTCTCCGGTGAGTATTATTTTCGCATCCCTAGGCTTAGTGCTGTGGACTGTAGTCTTGAGGTCTCTATCGATCTCTGTGAACCCGTAGTTTCCCAGGAACTCTCTAATAGCCTCCTCTCTCCTCCTCTTGGGTACTACAGCCATGTAGAGGTCCAAGCCTCCCCCTCTCCTCAGGATCTCAACTACTGTTTTCTTCGAGAGGCTCATCAATACTCCTAGGTCTGGATAGGATCTCTCCTTACCGGAGTACTTCTTAGTGAGCTTGAATACTAATCTCCTCTTCTCCCTCCTGCTAACGCTGGGTGCTTGTAGTTCTGGTAGAATTCCATCTAGCCACTCCGCAAACCCCCAGTCCTTTGCGGATTTTATTAGGCATGCCTCCCAGAACATAGGGAATACTATAGTGAATATCAATGAGGGAAAACCCTTGAATGCTTCCTCAAGGCCTAGTACTCCTATAGCGTAGAGGTGGGATAACATGAGGAAGGGTATTAATGAAAGTACATAGTATACTAGTGCAGTATGTAGTCTATGACCACTAACCAATGAGAGTAAGAGGACAACTGGAAGGGCTATAAGAGCAATACACATGAGCAGGCCTACATTAGCTAATTGAACTCCTATTGAGATCAGTTGGATGAGTATCATCACAAATAATTGAAGGGAGTTATATTTACTCTTCCTTTGAGTATGGTGAAAATAATACTATCCTGTGGCTAGCCTACAAATTTAACCGAACTTCGACCTTCCCACATAATCACTGTAGTTATATAAGTGCGCGCCTTGTCCTTAACATATTCGTACTCTCACGGTGTCGTGTTTGAGGGGTTGAAGTGCCCAGCGGAATCAGATTTGAAGTTTCAGAAAACCTAAGGGAGGATATTGAGCTCTTCATCGGTAGATCAGACATAGGTGCTTGGAAATTGTGTTCACGTTCAAGGGACCAAGAAAGTTCTCGTAGAGTTCAAAATAATCTAGCATTTCTCCACTCATGACATATTAGCTTGAATAGAATGAGATAATTCCTGTAATTCTTTTATTATTTTCTGTCTATCTCCTTCAGTATACCTCGTTGTTGCGAATGCTCCTCTCCAACTATTTAAGAAAGTTTTTCCCTTAATCTCTGGAATTATTCTTCTACTTAACTTAATCTGAAATATCTCTGGATAGGGCAGTATCTCCTTTATCCTTCTCCTAACCTCTTTAGGTATACCGTTATCAAGAATCAGAGAAGCTATATCTCTTATATCGGATGGTCTAGCTGATACTACCTTCATAATAAAATAATCTACATAGCTTGGAACTGGAAGCTTAACAAGATCATCAGCTATAGGTATCTTAACAAACTTTCTATTCTTAATCATCTTTTCATCTATCAGAATTATCTCTTTCTCCTCTCTACCTCTAATCTCACCCTCCATAAAATCGATGGAAACCTTAATCCTAAGCCTATCATACTTAACAAACTTTATACATCTTAAGAAACTATAGGTTCCACGCTTCTCAAAAGCCTCAACAGAATAATCCTTAGGCATAATTTCCTTAAGCTTATCGATCTTCCATCCTCTAGTTTTTCTTAAGGCGAAGTCACAATCTCTCGTATATCTGGTAAATGGTATGAATGCCCTAAGAGCGTATCCACCTATTAATATCAACTTAGGATCTGAAAATAAATTCGTTCTTCTCGATATTTTCTTAATTAATTTTAGTATTTCTTCCTCACGTCTTTTCATAAGCTCTATAGCTTTAGACAAATTCGATCACCTTATCTACAGCTTCATCAACCAACTCCTTGATATTACCGCTTAAACTAGTTTTTCTAACCTTAAACAAGTCCTTTCCAGTTTTTTCGTTGAATAAGCTACAACTGTACTTTATTACAGTCCAGACGCGCATATTGCTCCTAGAAACTCTTTTCCATCTACTTAATTTCTTCAACTTATGGAAGTTAATCTCATTTTTTCTGAAGTATAATGTTGCTAGAGCATCTAAGAAAGACCATTCAGTTATACAACTAACAATAGAAGATTCTAAAGACTCAACTAATAAATTACCTAACCTTACGTATTCATAGGGAACTTTTTTATCATAAACTTCGACTTCAAATATCCATCCTCTACTTCTACTGAATTCCTCCAAAGCTCGCTTATAGCTTCTATCCGTAACAGCCAATCTATATATGTTTCTATGCACAAAATCATAGTTCCATATGCTTGCAGCTGTCTGCTTAATCACGACCTTAAAGTTTTTATCCTCGGCTAAAAAGCTCCATACATCCTGTTCCTTAGGAATATAATACCATCCCCAGCTGACATACTTAACCTTACCTAATTGCTTCAACCTATGCAGGTACTCTTTAGCCCTGGGGTGAAATCTATAAGCATGCTTGACGCTAAATAAGCTACCTAAATAGCTCTTCCTCAATGTTGCGTTAAACGAATCTAAGTACATTAAAGTCACCTTTGATATTAATTTGGCACATAAATATAAAGCTTGTACTTAGTTTCGTTAGGGCTTTTGAAATTGGTCTACTGTCAATTCTTTTTGTTAATGTCCTGCCTATGTAATTACTTTTGTGATTTTGTATGTAGCAATCCACAAATTTTTACGTTTTTATCTATTAATCCTTTTTCTTCTAATCTTAGTAGAACTTTGTATATCTCTCCTTTGCTTAATGTTCGATTGAACTGTAGGCTCGGTGATAGTGTATGGTGAATTCGATCGCGTAGTACTTCTTAAAATCTGTTACAACCATAATTCTTCATTGTCGAATATAGATGGTATCACATAGCTTTTGCAAAAGAATGAAGCAGGCTCCGTAGGGGATAGCTACCTTATGTAGAGTTAGTATCATCTAGACTATGATTGCCTCTATATCTACTACTTTACTCATTGTTTGGAAGTCCCTATCTCTTGTTATTATCTTATCCACTCCATTAGCTAACATTATTCCACCTATCATAACGTCTAGAACGCTTACAGTTTCACCTAGTCTTTCAAGTTTTATCCATATCTCAGATGCCTTTTCAGAGGCCTCTAGGTCGAATGTGTAAACTGGATAGGCACTAAATAATTGATTAAAATATGAGATCTCTCTTTTACTCATAAATCTCTTCGCTCTAAAAATTTCGAAATATGATATCGAGGTTAAACATGCGCCCTCCTTATCAATTAAGCTAAAGTACTTTTTCACTCTATCTGGATTTTTAAACAAATCTATTATGAAAGAAGTGTCAAGCATGATCATTAACTCACCTTAACTTTACTCTCCTCCTAAACTCAAGCCATGTCTCCTCAAGGTACTTCAGTGCCTCACTATCCTTAAGCCTTCCAGCAAAGAACCTTACACTAATTCTAGGCCTATTTAGCAATCTCTCAATTACATCAGAGAAGCTTTCACCCTCTCTCTTCAGTTTGACGAGCTTTTCATATACTTCTTCTCTAATAGTTATTGTTTTCATGTGTTAATGTATTAACACACGAGAATATATGTATTACTCTAGCCCTACCTACTTTATTCAAAAGGTTGCAAAAAATTGTCCTACTATCATTTGATTGAAAGCAGAGTATTGATCTACGTACATTTAATGTTACTAAGGATTGCACTTATCAACTATAATATACAATTATTGTTAATTACACTTATTATGAGTTATCCCTAGACACTGAGGGATCTGTATGTCTAAGATGGCTATAATAGTAATAGATATGCTAAAGGACTTTGTCTACGGTGCGCTCAAGTGCGAGAGAGCGCTCCAGATAATACCTAATATCAAGAGGCTACTGGATTACGCGAGGAGAAAGGGAATACCCATCATATATGCTAATGATGCACATTTGCCTGAAATTGATCTGGAGTTTAAGAAATGGGGACCCCATGCTATAAAGGGTACTGAGGGGGCGGAGGTAATAGAGGAGCTTAAGCCTCAGGAGAAGGATTTCATAGTTGAAAAGAGGAGGTATAGTGCATTCTATGAAACGGGATTGGATATGTTGCTTAGGGAATTAAATGTGGATACTTTGGTTCTCACAGGCATACATACGAACATATGTGTTAAGCATACGGCGGCGGACGCCTTCTATCGAGGCTATAAGATAATAGTCCCAGAGGACTGTGTAACTGCATTTAAAGAAGAGGATCACAGATGGG
>JAJSZS010000060.1 GCA_030262725.1 Candidatus Desulfofervidus auxilii
TTTTGTTATTAATAATAACCCCCTTCTTTATATATTCAATAGGAACTAAAGACTTTTCATTAAAAATTTCTTCTTCAACTTTAGATTATTTTCAAAGAGCAAATTTTTATCTTCAACAAGAAGATTATAGAAAAGCAATTGAGTTTTGTAAAAAAGGAATAGAAGAATCCCCGCAGTTTTCTTTAGGATATTCTCTTTTAGGAGCAAGTTATCAATTGCTTTACAAAGAAACAAATAATGAAATTTTTAAAAATAAAGCAAAAGAAGTTTTCGAAAAAGCAGAAAGAATAAAAAAAGAGATTCCTAAAAGGAGGCAAGAAATGAAGATTGGATTATTATTTATGTCTATTCTTTTAATTGTGGTTTTAAGTTTTTTAAGCATATTATTTCTTCTATTTTATAATCTTTTAGTAAGAAGAGAAGAAAAGGCAAACAAGTCATTTGCAGATATTCAAGCTCAATATCAGAAAAAGTTAGATTTAGTCCCTGTTCTTTTAGAAGCAGTAAAAAATTATGCTACTTATGAGAAAGAGACTCAACTTCAAGTTACTCAAGCAAGAAGTAAAGCTCAAAAGATTATGGAGGATTTTTCAGCTTTTAATAAAGAAAAATTAAAAAAATTTTTAGAGTCTCAAAGAGAATTAAACACAGGTTTAGTAAGATTATTTGCTTTGGCAGAAAAATATCCTGATTTGAAAGCAAGTGCTAATTTTTTAACTATTCAGAAACAGTTAGAAGATATAGAAGATACAATTGCAAGAAAAAGAGAGATTTATAATAATCAAGTGAGAGTTTATAATTCTTCTTTAAGATATTTTCCTATGAATTTAATAGCAAAAATTTTTAAATTTGAGCCAAAAGAGTATTTTGAAGTAGAAAAAGTGTAAAGATGAAAAAATATACCTTTCTATTAAGTCAATTTCTTCTTTTATTAACTACTCATCTTGCCTATGCACAAATAGGAATAGGACCTATAGGAAAAGGAAGCAGTCCAAAACCACTTTGGCAGATTATATTGGTAATTGTTTTGATGTTTGGATTTTTCATAATCGGCTCAGTATTACTTCGTAGACGGTTTCAGTTTTGGTCTGAATATCTGCTTCAAAGGATAAATTCAGAAGGGATTATCTTAGAGCAAAAAGAGGTAAGGATAAAGATTTCTTATAAAACTTCCCCTATGTTATTGGGTGGTGTGTCCTGGGTCAAGGGAGATATTTATTTAACTGCCCGGGCGTTATATGTGATTCCTTCAAGGCAGGGGGAGTTTCCTCTCATTTTAGCTAAACGGAATATTCCGGGTCTGAGTAGATTGGTCAAACAATATACAATTAAAGGAGTAGAGGTTTCTGAGGAGACTTTGATTATAGAAGCAGTTTATCTTAGAGAGAAAAGTATTTGGAGGATCAAGGTAAGCGATCCAGATTTGTGGAAACAAAGGATGTTAGAAAATCTTGGGAGTGAAGATGAAGCTGTTGCGTAGCCAATTGGTTAATTTTTTGATATTTGTGGCGATAGTTTCATTGGTATTTTCATTCGTCTTTTTTGTAGTCCTCCATGAAAAGACTGTGGAGGGCTATTTTGTGATTTTTCTGAAGATATTTTCCTTAGTTTTATTCACAGCTTTTGTATATTTGTTGCTGAATTACTTTTTGGAGTTTTTATATTCCTTAAGTAAGAATAAAGTCTATCAAGGAACATTAACCTTTGTCTTAATGCTTTTGCTAATTGTGGTTTTTATAATGTTAAAGAGTGGGAAAGTAGGATTAGACTTCTCTGTGATTAAATGGATCGTATATATCCTTACACTTCTGCTGTTGTTCTATTTCATTTTCAGGATCTTAGAATCCTTTAGAAACCAAATTGAGTATATAAAAATAAATTATCCTGAAAGATGGAAAGATTTGGGTAAACCTTATTTTACTTCAGATTTAAGAATAAAATTTATGGCTTCGGTTAAAAATAAAAACGAGATGTTCAATTTCCTGCTTTCCAAAGAAGATTTTGGAGACGTTATTTTAAGAAGGTTTAAACAGAAGACAAGAAGATATGTTTATATGTTGGTATTGTATATTGGGATGGGTGTTATTGGATTGATTATGATTATCTCGTTTTTGTTATGAAGAAGGAGAAAAAAGGAAAATGTTTGCTTTAATATTTTGGATGGTCTGGATACTTATATTGATAGCAATACCATTAAGTTTAGTTTCTAAAAGACTAAAAACTCTCTTGTTAAGCTCTTTGTTGGTTTTTCTCCCAGTTTTGTTTCACAGTCTTATTATGTGGTTTGCTCCTATTTCTGTTAAAAATTGGTTTATTAGTGAAAGAAGTTGGGGAGTTTTAATTACTATATTTGTGTATTTCTTCTGTTTACCATTGTGTTTTGTTCTCTTTATCGCAAGATAATTAAGATGGTTTTAATGAAGAGGAAAAATGTAAAGAGAAATTTTCCTGCGGAGCTGTAAGTAATGGGAGAGTAAAATGAGTAATAATCAGTTTAGTTTTTTTAAAGTTTATCAAAATAGATACTCTCCAAATCAATTATTTACTCTTTTTATTTTATTGGTGATAGCTTCTTTGCTCGTTTTTGTTGCAGGAGAAAAAGTATACAAAGGAATAAAAGAATACAACAGATTGCAAAAAGAAGGAATTTTTACTACAGCGTATGTTTCTGATGTTGCTTTTGGAGGAGGACGGATGGGATCAAATTTTGTGTATTACTACTTTTATGATGCAAATAATAAATTGATAGAGAAAAAAGAGCAAGTTGGCAGAAAAATACAAGGAAAACCTTTAGCAAACATTAAGAAAGGTGACAGGCTACAAATAATATTTTTAAAAGAAAATCCCTCCATTTCTCAAATTGTTGGCAACACAGCTCCTCTTATAACTTATGTGGTATTTTTCATATTTTTTGCTATTATGTGGGTAGTTATCTTTGCAATTATTTTCCTTCAAATTGCTAAAACGATTAGAGTAGTTAATCTCTATAATCATGGAATAGCCACACAAGGTATTGTACTTTCAAAGAAAGTCAAAGCTACTTCAAAAGGTACCTATGGGGTCGATATTTCTTACCAATTTGCAGATACTCAAGGTAAAGTTTATGTAGCTAAAGAAGAAATTCGCAGAGTCAATTCAGTAAAAGATTTAGAAAAAGGCGATGTTGTTACAGTCTTTTATAAAAAAGATGATCCTTCAAAAAGTGCAATTTTTCTAAAAGAAAGGAGGTAAGTTAATGAGGAGTAAATATTTGAAAGTAAAGGTTTTTACAATATTTCTATTTTTTAATCTGTTTTTAACTTTCCAAGTTTTTCCTCAATCCACTCCTTACGAAACTTTTGAGAATTACAGGCAAGCACTTAAGGAAGGAGATATTAAAAAATATTTTAGTTTGATAACTTCTGAATCAAAAAAGATAGTTAATCCTTCAAAGTCTTTAATGAGAAGAGAATACAATGATTTAAAAGATTTAGATTTCTATGTAGAGAAAAAATCCTGTTGTGAGGCTGTGATTTATTTTAATCCACCTTCTCAAAAGGTTCCTCCTTATTTATTAAAGAAAGAAGGTGGAACTTGGAAAATAGATTTAAAGAAAATGAGCCAGATTTATATATTTGATACTAATAACAACTGGCATTATAGAAAAAGAGGAGGTGCAAAATGAAAGTTCAGGCAACTTTATTTTTAATAATTGGGTTGATTATTATTTTAGGAGTTTCTGGAATAGGTCTAATTCTAACTTACAACAGTTTAGTTGAATCAGAAAAAGCAGTGGAAGAAGCAAAAGCTCAGATTGAGACAGTTATACAAAGAAGATTAGATTTAATCCCTAATTTAGTTGAGACAGTAAAAGGTTATGCTCAGCATGAAAGAGAGGTTTTGCTAAAAGTAACTCAGGCAAGAGCAAAAGCTCAAACTCTTTTAGAAAAAATTTCATCTAAGAAATCATTGACTAAGGAAGATTTTATTGCACTTTCTGCTTCTCAGTCAGAATTAACAAAGACCTTAAAAAGTCTTTTTGCTTTAGTGGAGAATTATCCAGATTTAAAAGCAAGCACAAACTTTCTGGCTTTGCAAGACCAGTTAGAAGGAACAGAAAATAGAATCGCTGTTGCCAGACAAAGATATAACTATGCAGTAAGAATTTACAATACAAAGATAAAAACTTTCCCTGGGAATATAATTGCTCCTATGTTTGGATTTAGGGAAAAGGATTATTTTGAAGCCAAAGAAGAAGCAAGCGAGCCAGTGAAGGTGAGGTTTTAATATGAAAAGAAAGTTTATAATCTA
>JAJSZS010000061.1 GCA_030262725.1 Candidatus Desulfofervidus auxilii
GCAAATTCTCAGGGAATTTTGATAGAAAAATGTCTGATTGAGAATAACAAGTATTCCCTTCTTAAAGAGCTTTCCTTACCCAATAAAGGAAATCTGACTCCGCATATCGAAGGAGACACAATCTTTACGGATACATTAACAGGAATATACACTTATAACGCTGAAGTAAAACTTAGAAATAACAGAATAATAAACAACTACACAGGAGTTTATGCTTGTGGTTCATTAACCCTTTACTCTTATGGAAACTATATAAAAGACAATATTTGGCACGGTTATGATTTGGCTGTTTCAGGAAATTCAAATCTGGTTTTTGAAAAAGATACTTTCATAAATAATGGCTGGTATCCTCTTTCGTTATCAAGTTTGACAAATGAAATTTTTTTATATATAATAGAAATGTAAATTTAAAAAATGGAGGTGTGGGATGAAAAAAATATTAATAATTACATGTCTATATACAGGTTATCTTTTATCAGATAGTTTAAGTGTGCAGACTTTGAGTATTTTGCATCTTCCAGGTGATTTTGCCTATGATATATGGATTAAGGATACATTTGCTTATGTTGTGGGAGATACAGGACTTGTGGTAATAAACATTTCTGACCCTGAAAATCCTTATGTTAGAACTATCTATCCACCCGGAAGAGGAAGAGGAATTTATATAAGGGACACACTCGCCTATATAGCAAAATCAAGTGGTTATTTGGGCGTAGATAATATATCAGATCCTTTAAATCCAGTTGAAGTTGGCAGGTGTTCGACAGGGACAATAAACTTGGATGTATGGGTACAGGGCAATTTTGCTTATGTGGCAGGATACACAGGCGGTCTACGAATAATAGACATTCGCGACCCCACAAATCCTGTAGAAGTCGGTTTCAATGCTGAGAACTCTTTATAGAAAGTATATGCAAAGGACAATTTTGCATATGCGGGGAATATCGAAGGTTGTTTCTGGGCTTATGATGTGACGGATTCGTCAAATCCACAGATAATATGGGGTGATACAGCGATAGGGTTTGTTTATGGGATTGACATAACAGGTTGGTCTAATTATGTAGCAGCAGTTGGACCTGCAGAGTATGTGCCTGTAAGGGGAGGTTGTCTTTACATTTATGATGTCTCAGACCCCTATAACATTCACAGAATATACACATTTGAGGGTGATTCAACTGTCCCGGGATTTTATGCAGTTGACATTATAGAAAGTGAAAGTCTGCTTGTTACAGCAAGTCCATTGACACCGGGCTGGTCATTTGACATTAGCAACCCTTCCAATCCGGTAAGAGTTGGAAAAGGAGCGTTAGGAGATTATAGTCTTTTTGTAAAACCCGGTTATTTTTATGGGGCTGACGGTGATGCATTGGTCATAAGGGGATATGAATGGATAAACGTAAAAGAGAAATCAGAAAACAAAGTCAAATATCCTGTGTTTGATTTTGTCAATTACAAAGATAAAATAAAAATTATTTATTCATTTCCTCAAAAATCTTCATTTGAAATAAGGCTTATAGATGCATCCGGAAAAATCATCAAAGTCTTAAAGAAAGGTTTTTCAGATAAAGGGGAATTATTTATTCCTTTAAAAGATTACACTTCAGGCACATATTTTGTAGAGTTGATTTACGGAAATAAATCTTTAAGGAGAAAGATAAACATTTTAAAATAAGGGGGGAAGATGAATTTAATTCTTTCCCTTTTATTTTTATATACACCTGTTTATAAGGTTGAGGCAATTTCAAGCCCGGTTTCATCAGATTCATTCCTGCAGAGTTTTGTTCCGAATTGTGATTCAATTTATTCGGTGGAAGTTCTTACCTATCATATATCATCAAACAGTGATTCGATTACAATAAAAATACTTGATGAGAATAAAATTTTCATAGTAAAAAAGAAATTACCTCTGTATGCAGGAAAAAATTGGATAAAAGCGGTTTTTAATTATCCTGTTCATGTTAAAAGGGGGCATACTTATTATTTAGAGGTAACATCTGATATAAATTTTACATGTTATTACAATGCCTTTGATGCATATCCTTATGGAAGTCTTTTATATCCTCAGATTCCTCCACCTGATGGTATAGACCTTGTAGCCAGGGTTTATGGAATAAACCGCATAGATGATAGATTTTTTGGTATGGATCTTCACTGGCCTGGTTATCTTGAATTTTACCCATGGTATGACCATGATACAACTTTTAAAAATAAAGTTGTTGATTATTTGAAAAAAGCGAAGGTTAAATGGCTGAGAGTCGGAATTAAATGGGCAGGCATTCAACCTGCTGAAACTACATTTACATGGTGGTATGGAGACACAATTTATAGTTGGTCAAAGGATTTTAAACTGTTATGCATAATATGGGGTTCACCTCATAGATGGGCATCAACAAGTCCTTATTGGATAGCCCGGCCGGAGACAATATATCGTCCATGGTTACCAGAAATTTGTTGTGCTTATCCTGATACTGCAGGACCTGCGGGTGATGTGTATCCTCCGATGCCGGAGTATTTTCCTTATTTCAGGGCTTATGTGGAGAGCCTTTTTGTCCGTTACCCCATTGAGTATTTTGAGTTCTGGAATGAGGCAAACGGAAGAACATATTTCGGTCTTCCTGGTGATACATTTTATGAAGGTTATTTTAATCTTCCTCCTCCTAACGGTATAGAGGAGGTTGTAAAAACAGGTATGGCAAGAATATACAAGAGACTTGCTGAAGAGGTTTATCCTGTTTTTCAGGGATACAATAAAAAATTTATAACAAGTGGACTTACTTATATTGGAACAACCCCTGGTTGTGATTATAGCTCTTCAGCTGAGAGATTCTGGATAGATTATTTTTCTTATGGTGGCAATGCTTATGCTGACTACATAGGCATTCATCCCTATCAGCCATTTGGAGAAGGTAAAAGATTCAGTGATAATTTTTTCAAATTTCAACTTGATTCAATAATAAGAAAAGTTTTAAGGAATTACAATTTAAATGACAGGGAGCTTATAGTTACAGAATTTGGATGGCCTGTTGAGAAAGGAGATATTACACATCCCCCGGGAGTTCAAGCAGAAGCAATTATAAAGTTTATAGTTTCTTCGATGGGGACACTTGAGGATATATATAATCCCATAAAACAAGTTATTATATGGGCTTTTCTTGATACACGGAATGTGCGTTTTGGATTAATAAGAGTTGAATTTGATAATGCAGGTTATGTTGACACCATGTATCCCAGAGAAAGTTTCTATGCATACAGACAGTTAAACAGAAATTTGTATGGAAAATTGTTTAACAGAAGATTGAATTACACGGACAGTGTGAAAATTTTTGAATTTGAGGACCCTGAGACCCATTTAAGGACATGGGTAATCTGGTGGTCAAGGGATTATGAATATCCAGGTAATATAACGATCTCATTACCCGGAAGGACTCAGAGTTTCTATTATGAAAAAATGGCTTTATCAGAAAATATAGAAAAGCAAATATTTACAAACTGGGATTCAATACCTGTTGATACATTCCCTGTATATATAAAAGAAAGATACTATATAAGTGAATTTTCAACAGCATACAATTCGCAAAGGAAACTTTTAGTTGACACTTTTGGAAATTTACATCTTGTGTATCATACCTTAAATGATACACAGAGGATTATATATGCTTTTTCCCAGAATGAGGGTGAAACCTGGAATATAAATGTGATAGGATACGGTGAATATCCTGCAATTTCCATAGAAAACGGAATAAATGTTATATGGAGGAAAGACAAAAAACTATGCTTCAGGAGAAATACAAATGGTATCTGGCAGAATGAGGAAGTAATTCTAACATTATCCGGTCCTTCCTATTTTGTTTCTGTTCCCTGTATTGCGACTTTTAACAATCAGGGCTTTGTTCTCTGCGAAGTTCAAAATCCTTTAATGGGACAATGGCAACTTTTGTATGGAGAATTTGATTTAAATAATCCTTCGGGAACAATTTCATGGAAGATAATAGATAGAAGGGGTCCTCCTTATCCTGAAAGTTTTTCACATCCTTCTATTGATGTAGAGCCCATAGGAAGATTACATCTTGTATATGCTATAAACGACACAGTCTTTTACAGGTTCAAAGATGCTGATTGGAGTGAGCCTCAGGT
>JAJSZS010000062.1 GCA_030262725.1 Candidatus Desulfofervidus auxilii
CGTCCTATTAGTGGCTCTATTGGGCTCTAATGACCTTTACTTTAAAATAACTCAACTTTTAATCAATGTCAAGTATCAAGTTTCTTCTCCTTTTAACACCAAAAATGCTGCTCCTGAAGCTAATAGTAATGGCAGTATTTTATTAATCTTTTTCTCTTTAGTTTTTTTCTCTTCTAGTGCTTCTTTAATTTCAATCTTTTTTTCTTCAATTTCTTTATCTTTTAAACCTATTTTTTTCTTTAAAAGTTCAACTTCACTTATTAATGCTTTCATTTTGGCTTCAAGTTCTTTTGTTCTTTCTTTCTCTTTAATTAATAACTTTTGTGCCTCTAACGCTTTTTCTCTTCTTTTAGCTTTTAAATACTCCTCCTCTCTTTGTAATTCTTTCAATTCTTTAATCCTGTTATTAAGAGCCAAAGTCATCTTAGCCTCTTCCTCTTTTCTCTTTAATTCATCATGTCTCTTCAAAGCAACTGCTAAAACTCTATTATATTCTTTGACCCCAAAATTTTTAATGATCCACTCTTTATTTTTCTCAATAATAGGCAAATAATCCTTTATCTCTTCCATCTTTTTTCTTACAAGCCTTATAGTTTCTACCTGAATCCTTCCAATCGCTTCAGGTATTTTATGCTCAGGATATTGACTATACATTGCTCCTAATTTCATAATGCGAGGCTTCATTAATAATCTGGCTTGAGGTAACATTTGATTAAGAATCTTAACCCTCATTCTCCTTTTCCATTCTTCAGCATAGCCTTTTTGCCAGAATTGGTAGAGGTCAATTATGTCTTGCATTACTGAATTGACTGCTTCTGTAAAGTTACCTAACAATTTTATATAAGGATTTAAACATATATACTTTTTATATCTTCGTAGCACTTCTCCAAAACCAAATTCAAAACCAAATGCTATTTGGATAGTGGCTAACTTTTTGCTTATAAATTGAGCTGCATCTTTTGGAATTTCTCCTAATAAATAATTCGAATATCCTAAACAAAAGTTAATTAAAGATTTGAAATAATTTTCAATGCCTTTACAGTAAGGCATATATTTAGCTGGAATATTAGGGCAATCTGGTTTATAGTCAACATATAATTCTAGTCTATTATTTCTTAATCTTACTCTTAAAATACATTCTTTTAAAAATTTTCTACATGAGGGATGCCTAACAAGACGATGTGTAATTTTACTATAACCTGTATAAACATGAAAAATGATTGAATTCATTGGCGGTTTTTTATTATGAAGTAAAGTTAAACCATACTTTATATCATAATCTTTTGAAGGTTGAAAGCTTTTTTTAAATTCCCTAAAAAAAGGATAATTACACCACCAATATCCTGGAGCAAATTTCGGAGGAGGACAGTGAGTTTCTTTTAAAACTAACCAAATAGCTGCTTTAGTAAAACATCTAATATCTCTTTCATACTCCCTTCTCTGCATCAACTTAATAGCCAGCCTCTGTAGTTCCCTTCTCCATAATCCTTCTACTTTGTAGGCAATTTGAGGAAGTCTATTTAAAGCTTCTTCTTCAATAAGAGTTTGTGCTTTTAATTTGGCAAGAAAGTGAAGGTAGGATAACATTACTGCTGTATCTTTTATTGCATTTTGAACCTTAATTATTTCATTTGCCAATGCTTTGCTGAATCTTTCTTCCACTCCTTTGGTTGCCCTACCTGCATCGACTTCTAAATCAACATATTTTGGCGGTCTTACTGCCCATCTTAAGGCAAAAGGAGCATCTTCTGCTGGTAGTTTTTTTAATGCTTCATTTAAGGGTTCAATTAAATCCTTTGCTAATAAAGAGCCTACTTGAGGAGCAAGATCACCTACTGTCTCCTGTGCAATTGTTCTTACTTTAATGCCAAAGACATATGGGTATTTTTCATTGAATGAGATGTCAATCCTTCCCTTCCAGTATACTCTTGGTGGTTTAGAAAATAAAGTTGCTATTCCAAATCCAATAGCTGCAATAGCGCCAATAATACCTGCCACACTTGCACTAATAATTCCTATACCTGCTGATACAAGATAAGCAGTGTTTATTGCAATGGATGCTCCTGCTGCTGCTTTGGGGTCTATTTTAAAAAGAGAAATAATGGTATCAGCAATGGCAGCAACTGCCGATGCCATATTAGCTCTTGCTTTAGCAACATCTATCCCTTTTTTACCTAATTTTGCCGCCCTTAATGCCTGCCAACCTTGAATGAATTTGTTGATATTTTGAGATATGTCTACAGTGCTTAGGAAGATATGTTCAACTTTAGCCATTTTTTATTGCTTCGTTTTTTTAATTATGCTATCATAAAAAAAAGGAGGTAGTCAATAAAATGCCTTTTGATGAAGCTGATAAAAATATGGCTATAAGTATATTGAAAAATGCTTATTTTATAATAAAAGAAATTAAATCAGAAGCTTATAAAAAAGATGAATTTGAATTGCTTGCAAAAATAGTAACTATTTTAGGGAAGATAGAAGAAACAATAAATTTTTTAGAGGAGAAAATAAATGACAGACCCAGATGAGTTGGGAGGAATTGAAAATAATTTAAAAGAAAAAAAATGTCCATTTATTGAAAGATATAAAATTATAACTCGAATTATTGTTCTTGGTGTATTTATTGTTTGGACTTTTTTTGCATTAAAAGTTTTATATTTAGAAGAAATTGGTGATAAAGCAAGAATTTTTGAAGAAATCTCAAGTGTCTTAGTTTGGGTATTTTTCTTATACCTTTTACGAAGAGGTTTAGAAAATCCAGAAGTGGTAAAATCAATTTTAAATAAAGTTCCAGTTATTGGAAAGAAGTGAAAGTAGGTGCTATTGATCCAGGAAAAATATCAGGAGTAGCTATTTTTGATCAATCACAAATTATATATCATACTCAAGGTCCTTTTGATGAAATCTGGAAGCTTTTAATTGAATATAATCCAGATTTAGTTATATTAGAGAAAGCAACTGCTCGTCCAAAACAGGGAGTAGTAAGCACCTGTAGTTTTTGTAAGACATATGGATTTTGGATTGGCATATTAACTGGATTTAGTATTCCCTATATTTTAGTTGCTCCAACAAAATGGAAGAAAATTTTAGATAGTGGTAAAAGAGATAAAATTCATGTTGTAGAATGGGTTAATAGAAGGTTTTCATTATCTTTAAAGAAATCTCAACATCACGAAGCTGAAGCTATTGCAATGGCTTGGTGGGGAATAAATAATAATCAATATGAGAGAATAAATGTATAAAATAACTGACATATTCCGTTCAGTATATCCTAAAAAGAAATATGCTGCTATTTTTTATATTAGACCACGTTTTGGTGAAGCAAATTTTTATACAGAAATTCTTTATAATGCAATTGAAGGAGCTGAGATTAAATTTACAAAATATATACTTAAAATTCCCAAAAAAGTAATTATCAGACCACATCAGCCTTATTTTGCATTAACTACTCCTTTAGCAGCTATGGTTAAGTTAATTTATTTACTTTTTGAAAAATTTGAAATTTCAGGAAAATATACTTTTAAAGTTTATGAAAGACGACCAGATACAAGCATTGAATTTCTTGAAACTACTCATCTGTATGGTAAACATGTTGTGTATATAAGCAGAATTGGATATTTATCAGGTGTTTTATGTTTAAACCCATTTTTTATTGCATTTGTTGCTTTGGCAAAGAAAGATGAAAAATGAAAAAATTAACTGACTTAACCTACTCAAAAGTAACGGATAAAATTTTTATGTGTTTTTTTAACATTCATTCAGGAGTTAAGCCACTTCAAGACCTAAAGATTGAATTTTCTCCAATAGAGGGAGCTTATTTACGTTTTGAAAGATATACTCCAATTTTACAAGCTGGTATTATAAGAGACAACTGTCGCTACTTTTCATCTTTTACAACTTTAGGAGTTTTATTTAAGTTAATTTATTGTTTTTTTAAAGAGATTGTTTCTGATAGATGGTATGAGTATTCAATTTATAAAAAAAGAAAAGACATTAAATTATATTTTGAACCATTAGAACCTCCTTCAAAAAGGATTCATGTTTCGCTTAATTATTATACTTTTTATAAAAACTTTTTGCCTTTAGGAACTTTTTTTATTGCTTTAATTTCTTTAACACGAGTG
>JAJSZS010000063.1 GCA_030262725.1 Candidatus Desulfofervidus auxilii
AACCTTAGCTATTCCTATGTATCCAGAATTAACCCTAGAACAACAAATATATGTAGTAGAAAAAATAAAGGAATTTTTTAATAAATTTTAACTCCTTTCTATTTCAAAGATTACCGTTCCTCCTCCTGTATACTTGCAAGGATCAAGACATTGAACATAAGCTTTATTGCCTTCTTTAGCTAACCCTAATTCAACTGGATTTACTCCTTTGTTTAATGCTACATAATAAGGCATTATAGCTGCTAAAGAATGCATACAGATAGCTGAAGTTTCTTTAAGATTAATCTTATAACCATCTTCAATAACAATTTTATCTCCTACTTTATAAACAGGACATTTACCAATAATTTCTTTGACTTTTATTATTAAACCCATTGTAATAAAATAATAAATCATTTGTTTTTATTGTCAATTTAGCAAGCATGTTATATTTATTCATCATAAAGATCTTCCTAATCAATTCTGTAACTGTAATATTTCTTCGTTTTGCTTCTTCTACTAAATCAAAGTCACTTTAGGATCTATTGATTAATTTTTGCTCTTGTTGTCATCTTTTATCTTTTATATTCTTATTAACACCTTTTTTCATTTACGAAGTGCACCTATGAAGCTTTATCGTTTTCCGTGATTCCAGTAATTAGGCTACTTTTTTAAAGATAGTTCTTCACTTGGTTTCTCTATAAAATCTTTTTCGTTATATGTATAAAGTTTATTAACACCATTGCTTATCAAAGTAGCTACTAAATAAATATCAAAAACTTTGGATCCTTATTATAGATCTTTTTCTTATTTGTTTTAAAAAGATCTCTATAGTATCAGCTGTAGGCTTTAGCACGGGGATAGCTTCAGCAAAACTACGTAGATATTTTTCTGTTACTTTTGTATTTAATCCTCTACGAGTTAATACTGCTGAAAGTTCTACTAAATTTTGCTGAGTAATTACAGCCCACTGATTTTCAACCAGCACAGGTAAAGTTTCTCTTCTTTGTGAAATGGATTATCTTTGTTTAAAAAATAGAAAAGAACATTATCAATACCGATCTTCATAAATTTCTTCTTGTGTAAAAATTTCTTTTCCTAAGGAAAGGTTTGGAAGATTTCGTAGCTTTTCAACTGCTCTTTTTCTAAAAATCTCTTCTATATATTTTTCTAAAGCTCCCTCCAAAATATGCGTCAACGATTTATTTTTTTCTTTACTTAGTTGGCGAAGAATTTCCCATACTTCTTCTTTAACTCTTATAGACTTCACTACCCTCCCCACTTTTTTAAATATCAAGAAAAAATGTTTCATCAAAGCAGAAATATATCCTCTCTGTTAAGGCAAAGCTTGTTTCTGGTTGATATTTTTTAAGTTTTATAGAAAGCTGAAGTGTACTTACAAAATGCAAAAAATATTATCTATCTTTTGTTGACTTTTTAAAGGGTATTGTAATAATAAAATAGGGGTATTTTATGAGTAAAATTTTTTCTGAAATTTTTAGCAACTCTGTCGAAAAGCTTCTGGAAAAAACAAAAACTTTTTATAAAAAAAATCTCATCGCAGTGGTAATATTTGGATCTGGGGGAAAAGGAGAAATTAGTGTAAACTCTGATGTAGATTTATTTATAGTAATTAATGAGTCAAAACTTTCACTTCGGCAACGGATAACTGAATTTTTTGAAAATGTAAGTGACACAATTACCATAGGTCCTTTTATTCTTTTACTTTCTCCTCTTATTTTTACTAAAAAAGAAACACAAAAATTTTCTCCTTTATACTTAGATATGCTTGAGGGATGTATTATCCTTTATGATAAGGGGAATTTTATGAAAAATCTCCTTAAAAAAGTCAAAATTCTTATTCAACAAAAAGTAATAGAAAGATACGAACATAAAGGAAAAGTTTACTGGAGAATAAATTATGCGGCACAAATTAATTCAGGATTATCTTTTTAGAGCAGAAAAAAGGATAAAAATGTTAGAATTTTTAAAAAATGAACAGGATTATGCAGATGTAGTTCGTGAAGCTCAGGAGGTAGTAGAACTTTTGTTAAAGGCATTAATAATGTCTGTAGGTTTAGAAATTCCGAAAGTTCACGATGTATCTGGTTACATTGGTAACCATCTTGAATTTTTTCCTGAGGTAATAAAAAAGAATTTCGAAAAAATAAGATACATTTCCCGAGAATTAAGAAAAGAGAGAGAACTTGCTTTTTATGGAGCACATGATTGGATTCCTGGAGAAGAATATACTTTAGAGGAAGCAGAAAGAGCTATCAACTGGGCAAAAGAATTATTAGAACTTGTAAAAGAGGCAATCCATATTTTATCCCCTTTTCCTAAAGCTAAATAATCGTCTTTCAAACCCCCTCACCCTTCTAAGTTTCTCCTTATATCGGATAGTATAATACAAAAGGCAAAAGGTATATTAACTATTAACAATTTTTTCGCACTTGCGAAGTGCACTACGAAGTGCGAAAAGGGTATCCAGGATATAGGGACTAATAATGGATGAAGCTAAGATATTTATATTTTTTCAGGATTTATTACATTATATCCAATTTGATTCACTAAATTACATAATTTTTCATCCGCAGCTACAAAAATCCAGTCTTTTTCAGAAATTAAATTAAAAGTCGCAAGCTGTAATGAATCCAATGTTCTAAGATTATACGATTTTGCATAAGTACTTAAAAGATTTATAGCTTCATAAACAATTATTGAGCTAAGCGGCTCTGTTCTAAAAAATTTTATTTCCAATCTGATTCCTTCTAAAGCATTCTTTAAACTCTCCTCTTCTAATTCCCCTATTCTATACTTTTTATATAAAGCACTAAAAATTTCCAAAATAGACAATTCTGATATCCAAATAATATTACTACTTTCTAATATTATTTTAGTAACAACCTCACTTCCTTTTTCTTTACAAAAATGTTTTACCAAAGCAGAAGTATCAAAAAAATAATTCATAGTCTCTCTTCCCTTTCTTCTATTATTGTTTTACTTAAAGGTCTTTTCAATTTACTTAAAGCCTTTCTAACCAAAGTATACCCTCTCTGTTGAGGCAAAACTTGTTTCTGTTTGGTATTTTCAATACTCTTAATAATTTGATAAATTAATACTAAATCTTCTTTTTCCATTTCTTTTATATGTTCAATTACAACTTCTCTAAGTTTCATAGAAAGCCTCCTCCTACAAAATTTAACTTTCCTATCCTTTAATTTTATCTTTTTATTCTCTTCTTTCAAACCCTTTACCCTTTTTAAATTTCTCTCCTTATATCGGATAGTATAATACAAAAGGCAAAAAGTATACTAAACTATTAACAATTTTTTCGCACTGCGAAGTGCAAAAAGATAGGTGGGATGAGGATTAGGGATATCCTCTGATTGTAAGATTCTCTCCACATTTATAATACCAAAGCTTAAAATTTTTCTAGACTAGTTTTCTCTTGCCAGGGCAAAAAATTTTTTCTGTCTTTCACAAGCTGAAGAAATTTAAGTTTAAGAGATCCTCTTTAAAAATTCATCAAAATCAGAGTCAAAACTGACTATCCGTTCTATTCCATATTCTTTAGCTCCAATCACTAAAAGTGCATCATTAAAGTTAAGCTCCCCTCCCAGAATCCTTTAAAGCACTACTCTACTTCCCGATTTTTTCTCTCTTCTAGCAAGCTCTTTTATAGTCTCTACCAAATCTACCGGAAGTAAAAGAAACAACTCTTTTATTTAGCCTCTCATGAACCTTGTATATCTATTTTCTTCCCCTAAAAACTAGCTGACATACTTTTTCCTAAAGCTGCGATTTGTTTAATTTTTTCCAAATTTCTTCTGAAACTGCTATTGTCAATTTCATCTACAAGACAAAAAATCGCTATGGGACATATTTTATCTACCAGATGAGGTATTCAAAAAACTTTGCAATCCAACAGTTAATCCAAACAAAATACACGTAGCATGAGAAATAATTTGACTATCACCCAATGAGCCAATGCTAAAAACTAAAGTAAAGGCAAAAATAAAA
>JAJSZS010000064.1 GCA_030262725.1 Candidatus Desulfofervidus auxilii
ACTTGTTCATTTTCAACTATTGTAAATGAACAAGTGGTAAATCAGGCACCAAATAAAGTCTCTAACTTCACAGCTACACCAGGTGATGGACAAGTAACGCTTTCTTGGGTAAATCCTGCTGATTCAGATTTAGCTGGTGTAAAAATTCTTTATAAGAATGACGGCTATCCTAGCAGTTACAATGATGGAACCCTTGTTTGCAATATTACTGATGTTACACCAGGTAAAGAAGTTACATTTTTGCATTCAGGATTACAAAATTGTAACCAATATTACTATGCTGCGTTTGCTTATGATTCAGCAGGAAATTATTCAGAACCCGCTTATACTGAAGCTATGCCAGGAACAAATTGTGGTGCTTCAAATCATCCACCTGAAATAGTTTTTGTGGAAATTGCTCCTGTGCCTGCTTATACTGATACTAACCTTACAGCCATAGTCCAAGCTAAAGACTCTGATGGCGACACAATTACTTTTAAATATCAATGGAAAAAGAATGGCAATATTATTTCTGGAGCAACTGGTAAAACATTATCAAGCTCAAACTTTGTAAAAGGTGATATAATTAGTGTCATTGTTACTCCAAATGATGGTAAAGTAGATGGACAACCTGTTGAATCTGATCAAATTGTGATTTCTAATTCTGCCCCTGTTTTAGAAGAAATTCCTGATATTGTTGTAAATGAAGGTGAAACTGTAAAAATTTCGCCAAATGCTTTTGATCCAGATGGAGATAAACTTACCTTTAGTTATTCAGGCTGGATGAATGGACCAACTTATACTACTGATTATGATGATGCAGGTGTGCATAAAGTAACTGTAACTGTAAGTGATGGTGAGCTTACTGATTCTCAAGAAGTAACTATCACTGTAATAGATGTGCCAATAAATGTACCGCCTCAAATAAATATTACTGCTAATGGATATACTGAAAGTGTCTCAGGCACTGTACCTTTTGAAGTAACCTTTAGAGTTGATGTTACAGATAATGAGTATATTGCAAAGTATGAATGGGATTTTGATGGAAATGGAAGTTATGATTGGGTATCAAGAGAAAGTGGAAATGTAACTTATACTTATACTGCACCTGGTGAGTATAATGCTACTTTAAGAGTGACTGACAACCAAGGTTTAACTGAAACATATACAGTGTTAATCAAAGTAGAAGATAATTCACTTACTCCAAAAGTAGCACTTGAGGCAAATCCTCTAATTGGCGAAGCACCTTTAAAGGTTGAATTTAATGCAAATGTTATTAATGGTGAAGTAGTAAAATATGAATGGGACTTTGATGGAGATGGCAGAGCTGAAATAGTCTCTCCTCGTTTAACCTCTGTTATAAATACCTACACTTTACCTGGGCATTATACTGCCACTTTAAAAGTAACAGACAAAAATGGACTTTCTAGTATTGAAAAGGTCTTTATTGATGTAACTGAACCTGCCAATCTACCACAGGTAGATGTCAATGTTTTTGAAAAATATACAGATAATGGTCTTTTAGAAGTGGAAGCAGAAGCCTTAGTAGATGCAGATATTATAAAGTATGAATGGGATTTTGATGGAGATGGAATAATTGATGCAGTTAAAAATAGCGCAAGCAAAGTAAGTTATATTTATAGCAGTCCTGGCACTTATGAACTTACTTTAAAAGTAACCAACAAAGATGGTGTATCAAATATAATAAGAAAAACCATTCAAGTAGCTGATAAAGGACTTAATTATCCTGTAGCTCAAGTAAATGTATCAAAGACAAGTGGAAATGCACCTCTTACAGTGACATTTAATGACAATTCAAGTGGAGAAATTATCCGCTATGCCTTTGACTTTGATGGAGATGGAAAGTTTGATTGGGTAGCAAATATAGGTGAAGAAGAATTTGAGCGTTATAGAAATCAAGGTATTTCACATACATATTTCCTTGCTGGAAACTATTTAGCTTGTCTTGAAGTAAAAGATGTTAATGGATTAACTAATCGAGTAACAATACCTATTTCTGTAAAACAAGAAGAACACATTACTTGGATTCTTGAACCTAAAGAAGACCAAATTGTAAGTGGCTCTGAGGTAAGTATTGTTGCTACAACAACTGTGCCTAAAGAGAAATTGGCAAACATTCGCTTTGAATATAGAAGATTAAATGACATCTGGCAATCGATTTCCGTTATCTCCTTTGATAGATGCAGCACATATTGGAACACTACAATTTTACCAAATGGATTTTATGAATTAAGAGCAGTAGTAACAGATGTAATGGGCAATGAATATCCTTCATTGCCTATTACAGTAACAGTAGATAATGCTGAGCCAAATCCTGATATAAAAGAAGAAAAAGATATTGAAGGTCTACATCGCAAAGAAGTAATTGTTTATCCAGTTTTAAACAAAAATATCTTGCTTTATGATGGTACAGGTTGCTCACTACCGCCAGAAGCTATTCCTAATGAAGATAGGTTAGTTATAAGAATAATTGACGAAACAGCATTACCAAAAGCACTTTCTGGAGAAAAAGATGGATATGAAATAGTTTCTGTAGATGAATATCGTGAATACGAATTGATGGATGGTATACATAAGTTTGATCAAGATGTAATCATCCGGATTCCTTATAATGATGTTGATAATGATGGCATAGTTGATGGAACTAATATAAAAGAAACAGAGTTTAATGTTTACTGGTACAATCCTTCAACAGGGCAATGGGAAGAAGTAGTAGGTTCTGAAATATATCCTGAGGAAAATTATGTCATTTGTCGAGTAAATCACTTCAGTATTTTTGGCCTTGGAGGAAAGGTCTCAGCCTCAGATTCACCTTGTGAAAATGATAATGGAGGTAGCACTGACAATAGTAATAATAGTGATGATGGAGGAAATTGTTTTATTGCTACAGCTGCTTTTGGAACACCAATGGCAAAAGAAGTAGAAATATTACGCAAATTCAGAGACAAATACTTACTTACCAACCCTTATGGCAGAAAATTTGTGGAATTATATTATAAATATAGCCCATCCATTGCCAATTATATTAGAGATAAAGAAACCTTAAAAGCAATTGTAAGGCTTAGCTTAAAACCTTTAATCTGGCTCAGTAAAAAACTTTTAGAAAAAGACGAAATAAATGAAATAAAACTTCATGTACCAAAAACCCCAAAAGAAGAATTAGCCTGGCTATTAAAAGAAAACTGGTAAAGGGAGTCAATTGGGGAGGTCTTGCCAGGCTGTTGAAAAAGTAACTATTTTCATTAAAAAATCTGGCTTTTAACAGAATAAAGTGGTATAAAAGTTTAACTTAAGTCAAGGAGAAATTTGTGCTTGGGAAAAAGAATTTACAGAAGCGATTGTTTTACTGTTTTAATATGGCAGAGATGATTCCTGAAAACCACATTTTAAGACTGATTAATAAATATGTTGATTTTTCTTTTATTCATGACAAAGTAAGACATCTTTATAGTGATATTGGCAGGCCATCTATTGATCCTGAAATACTTATTCGGATGCTATTAATTGGTTATCTTTATGGGATTACATCAGAGAGAAAGCTTTGTGAAGAAGTTAAGATGCATATTGGATATAGGTGGTTTGTGGGTTTAGATATGAATGATGAAGTTCCAGATCATTCTACTTTTTCTAAGAATCGTCATGGAAGATTTAAAGGGAGTAGGATTTTCCAACAGATCTTTAATGAGATTGTTAGGCAATGTATAGCTCATGGTTTAGTTAGTGGGAAACACTTAACCACTGATGGTAGCTTAGTAAAAGCCAATGCATCTTTACAACTATTGGCTCCATGCTTTTTAAAGATGCATTGGC
>JAJSZS010000065.1 GCA_030262725.1 Candidatus Desulfofervidus auxilii
GGCTGTTGAGGAGGGAGCAAAGACAGAAGCGAAGGCAGAAGCAAAAGCAGAAGCAGAGACGGAAGTGAGGGCAGCGGAGAGAGAAGCAAAAAGAGAGAGGAAGAAACATGAGCATCCTATGAGGAGAGTAGAGTTAGATAAGGTCGTAATAAACATAGGAGTGGGGGAAAGTGGGGAGAAGTTAAAGAATGCAGAGCGGATATTGGAGCAAATAACGGGTCAGAAGCCTGTTGAAACGCTTGCTAAACGCACAATTCAGCCATTTGGCATAAAAAAGGGCGAGCCAATTGGGTGCAAAGTCACGCTTCGCAAGGAAAAGGCGTATGAATTCCTGCGAAAAGTGTTCAAAATTCAGAACAGGCTTTACGAGAGCCAGTTTGATGCCTTCGGAAATCTCTCCTTCGGGATTGAGGAGCATACCGACCTCGGCATTCCTTACGACCCCGCAGTCGGCATATTCGGCATGGATGTCTCAGTTTCGCTCAAAAGACCGGGCTTCAGGATAAAAGAACGACGCATTCAACGCAGAAAAATACCCAAAAAGCAGCGAATAACACGAGAAGAAGGCATAAACTTCTTCATTCGTGAGTTCGGTGTGAATGTTATTGAGGAATAATCATAAACATACAGCGAATCCGTTTGTTCTGTTCTTAAGATTTTGCACCGAACATGCGGAGGCTGGGAGAACAAAGGATTATCTCTCTCATTTATTTATCTTTTTAATAAAACTTCCTTTGAATAATCAAAAATTTTAAATGATGATTTTTCATTTTAGAGCGGAGAGAGAAATGCATGAAAACAAAGATGTGGAAGCAAAAAGATTGTTGAAAATGCAAAACAAAAGAAAAAAGAAATTTAAGGAGGTAATAATCTTGGGTGCAGGTGCATCAAAAAGTGAAGGAGCGCCATTACAAAATGAACTATTTAAAGAATTCTTTGAATACTACAAACAGGTTTTATCAAAAGAATTGATAATAGAATATTTTAAGAAGTTTTGGGGCATCGATATTGAAAATTACCAAAATCAGAATATAAAATTCCCTACTTTTGAGGAATGCTTAGGGGTCTTGGATTTAGCCTATTATCGCGGTGAAAGCTTTAAAAGTTATCCTAAGAAAGAAATAGAAGAAATCAGAAATGCCTTAATTTTTCTTATAGCTAAGGTATTAGACGAAAAATTACGAGGACAAATAATCCATCATAAGAAATTGGTCGATAGACTTAAAAACGAAGGAAGTCTGAGGGAAACGGCTTTTCTAAGCCTAAACTATGATATAATTATTGATAATGTTTTGGTAGAGTTATATCCCGAATTCCATCTCGATTATGGAATAGATTTTATAAATTTTGAAAGAGAAAACGATTGGAAAAGACCTGACAAAAATAAAGCAGTGTTACTTTTGAAAATACATGGCTCTTTAAATTGGCTATATTGCCCTACATGTAATCATATTGAACTAACACTGAGAAAAAAGGGAGCTATCAAAGCTTTTTATGAAGTAAAGGAATGTAGTGAATGTAAAACACCAATGGAGCCTGTTATTATTCCTCCAACATTTTATAAGGAAATGACAAATCCATTTATCCAAAAGGTATTTCTAAAAGCAGATAAGGTTCTAAGAAGTGCTGAAAGAATATTCATATGTGGATACTCTTTTCCAGATGCGGATTTGCATATTAAATATTTACTAAAAAGAGCTGAACAATTTAGGGAAGAAACCCCAGAGATATATGTGATTAACAACCATCCAAACAAAACTGAGCAGCAAAAGGATGAAGAAGAGCAGAGAATTAGCAGATTCTTTAAAAACAAAGAAAAGATCCATTACACAGATCTATCGTTTGAAGAATTTGCGAAGAGAGGTGTAGAAAATGTATAAGCAGGCTACTTCATATAATAGCAGACATACGGCTACGCTTCGCTACGCCAAAAATTCGGCAAGGCCGAACTTCGTATGCCTGCGAAAGAAGAAAATTAATAAAAGTAGAACAGGGTGGTTATAATGATAAAGCAAAAACTTGGAAAAATTAAACAAGTCAATTTGAAAGATGTGTTTGAGAAAGAGGATAAAGATTTTACGCCTTGGCTAAACGAGAATCTAAATATTTTGGGGGAAAAAAATTAAATCTGGATATAATTGATAGTAATATAGAAGAAGGCGTTGGGAATTTTAGTTGTGATATAATTGCAAGAGATTCCGATTCAAACAAAATAATTATAATAGAAAATCAGTTCGGAACTACAGACCATGATCATTTAGGTAAAATACTTACTTATGCTGCTGGTAAACAAGCAGGTGTAATAATATGGATCGCAGAAAATTTCAGAGAAGAGCATAAAAAGGCGTTAGAATGGTTAAATGAGAATGTTGATCCAGAGGGAGGCCCATCATTTTTTGGGATTGAGATAAAGTTGATTAAAATAGAGGATTCTCCACCAGCTCCTGATTTTAGAATAGTTGTTAAACCAAATGACTGGGAAAGAATGATTAAAATGTCAAGTCAAACGATGAGTGAAACAGCTAAAAAATATTTGGAATTTTATTCTAAATTAGTAGATGAGTATAAAAAGACCAATCCAAGGTGGAGAAAAGTTAAACCTCAACCACAGAGTTGGTTGAGCTTTGGTGCTGGTAAAAGTGGGTTATCATTTGTGTGGGCATTTAAAAGTAATAACAGATTTGCAATTGAAGTATATATTGATACAGGAGATAAAAATGAAAACGAAAGAATTTTTGAGGAGTTAGAAAAACATAAGGATAAAATAGAGAATGAGATAAAAGGACTTATATGGGAAAGAATGGAGGAAAAAAGGGCATGTAGGATTGCAATTTACAAAAACATCAAAGGTAGTATAAAATACCTTTCCGAAGAGGATTATCCAGAAATTATAGAATGGGCATCTAAAACAATGAAAGAGTTTAGCAATGTGCTATCAAGATATATTAAAAGGGTATAATGCAGGCTTCATGCGGAACACTTCGCCTGCTTTCGCATGCTCGCCCTTCTGGTCTGCTAACAGGAGGATATGTAGCTTGCTTTCGCTCCGCAAAATTGATATTAAGGCGGAGATTTGCCTAAAATGTGGCGTAAGACGACCTCAATGCGTTCTGTTGTGAAAATCCCGAATTAGCTGCTGTTCTCAGTTTCTTTTTCACAGGTTAAGGCAAATATACAATGTCAAATAGGCGAAGAAATCCTAAAATCATAAATATCGTGTTAATATTTGTCCTAATTGGATTTCTGACATATTTTATTGTCTGTATTTGGGGAATAATTGATGCTTACAAAACAGCAGAAAAGATTAATGCTGGATTCAGATATGACCAGATGCGTTTTGTATTTTCTGGTTCTGGTGAGTGAAGTGGTGAACACGATTTCGGTGAGAATTTGTCTTTGGAGACGAGAAGGGAATGTTGAATAGATGGAGAGCAGGGAAAATTTCGGCGAACTGCTGGAGCGAGTGCGTGAAACTTGGAAGCAGCAGGAAATAGAAAAAGAATGGTGTAGAATGGTAAGGCGGGTGCGGAGGGAATGAAAATTGCGGTTGCTGGTAAGGGAGGCGTCGGCAAAACAACAATTGCGGGGACACTCGCAAGAATACTTGCAAAAGAGCGGGAAGTAATCGCAATAGATGCGGATCCTGCGATGAATTTGAGGTTTTCACTCGGAATAAAGGAGAATCCGAGACCAATTTCAGAATTAAAGGACTTAATTGTGGAGAGGACGGGTGCGAACACGGAGT
>JAJSZS010000066.1 GCA_030262725.1 Candidatus Desulfofervidus auxilii
AGTCCTCTACCTGCATTTATGCCTACTACTGTTACTTCCTTATTTTTACCTACCATACTGAGTGGAATTAAGCGATTCATTTTTTCCATTGTTAAATACCAAAACTTTAATTTAAAAATTAATTTTGTCAAACCCCTTGACAAAAAAATTTTTTTTGCTATTTATTGAAATTGAAATTAAAATGCAATATAATTTAGAGAAAAAATTTAACGAAAATGCCAAATTAATTGAATTTTTTTAATAAAATTTTTTTAAAAATATATTGAAATTGAAATTAAAATGCGGTTTCAGTTTTTAAATAATAATGGTGTGCATTTAAATATTATATGGATTGTTATTTTATGTATTGTATTAGAGGTTTTAAATAGTTTTTCAAAAACCCTTGAAAAAGATATCAATAAAGATGGAAATGTAGATATATGGGCTTACTATGATAAAAATGGCAATTTAGTAAAGATAGAGATTGATTCAAATTTTGATGGAAAGAGAGATGAATGGAGATATTTTAAAAAAGGAGATTTAGTAAGAATAGAAAGTGATACTAATCATAATGGAAAAATTGATACTTGGAGTTTCTTTGAAAATGGAAAATTAAAGAGGCAAGAACAGGATAAAAATGAGGATGGGATAAGAGAAATAGTTATATTTTTAGATAATGAAGGGAAAAAAGAAAAAGTAGAATTAGATACTAATGGTGATGGGAAGCTGGATACATTTAATTTTTACAAAAAAGGAAGAATTGTAAGGCAAGAGCAGGATAGGAATGGTGATAAAAAAGCGGATATATGGTTTTATTTTGAAAAAGGAAAACTAAAAGAAGCTCAATTTGATACAAATTTTGATGGGAAGGTAGATCTCATAAAATTTTATAAAAAAGGAAAACTTATAAAAGCAGAATGGGATAGTGATTTTGATGGAAAAATAGATACTTGGAATTATATCCAGGAAGCAAGGCAAGAACAGGATAGAAACAATGACGGAAAAATAGATGCCTGGCTTTATTTAAACAGCTTAGGCAAGATAGTAAAAGAAAAAATAGATACAAATTTTGATGGAAAAGTGGATTTAATAAAACATTACCAAAAGGGGGTTTTAACTTTAAAAGAAATAGACTCAGATTATGATGGTCAATTTGATGTAAGAAATGAATATAAAAAAGGAAACTTATATAGACAGCTTCGTGACAGAAATAAAGATGGTAAATGGGATTTATGGATATATTTTTCTAAAACAGGAGAAATGAAAGAATCACAAATTGATAAGGATTATGATGGTAGGATCGATAATTGGTATTTTTATAAAAATGGAAAGTTAATAAGGCATGAAAAAGATTCAAATAAAGATGGAAAGATTGACCTTTGCTGGCATTATGGGAAAGATGGAAATCCTATTAAGGCTTATAAAGATAAGGATGGAGATGGAAAATGGGATATTTTCTTTTTTTATGAAAAAGGAAGACTTATAAGGATAGAGAAAGACAGTAATAAAGACGGGAAAATAGATATTTGGGAATACTATAGCAAAGAAGGAAATTTAATTAAGAAAGAAAAAGATTTGAATTATGATGGAAAGCCAGATATTTCACTTTAATTTACCTATAATATCGTTTTTAGCAAAAGGCGGGATTTTAGTAATTCCTATTCTCTTTTGTTCTGTAATTGCTCTTACTATAGTGCTTGAAAGACTTTATAGATTTAGAAAGTTAAGAATTAAAAATCCAGATCTAATAGCCAAAGTTAAAAAGGCATTAAATGAAAAAGGGGTAGATGAGGCATTATTCATATTAGAAAATAGCAAAAATCCTTTAGGTAGAGTCCTAAAAGAGGGTATTAAAAGATATCAAGCTGGTAGAGAAGAAATAGAAAGAGCTATGGCTTTTGCAGCAGAAAGAGAAATAAGGGAGTTAGAAAAGTATTTACCTGCCTTATCTACTATTGGAGATATAGCTCCACTTTTAGGTCTCTTAGGGACAGTAACAGGGATGATAAAGGCATTTATGGTAATTGAGAGATTAGGAGGGAAAGTAAATGCCAGTGTACTTGCAGGTGGTATATGGGAGGCTATGCTTACTACTGCCTTGGGACTTTCTGTAGCCATCCCTACTATAGTAGCTCATAATTATTTAGTAAGTAAGTTAAGAAATTTTACAGCAGAGTTACAAGAAAAACTTAATGAATTTTTAGAAGATATTAAATGATAAGGCTTAAAAATAATGTAAATAATGGTACAAAAATCTCTCTTACACCTTTAATAGATATGGTATTTTTGCTAATTATATTCTTTCTTTTAACTACAAGATTTATTACTGAAGAGGGTATTTCAGTAAAGCTTCCTCAAGCACGTTCTACAACACCACAGACTCAAAGAGAAATTACAGTTTATGTAACTAAGGAAGGAAGAATATTTATTGGAAACAGAGAACTCACTTTACCTCAACTTTACCATGAACTTAGGATTCTTATAGGCTCTGATAAGAATAAATTGGTAGTGATAAAAGCAGATAGAGAAGTGATTTTAAATAAAGTAGTAAAAGTAATGGATATTGCAAAAACTGCTGGTGCAGCAAAGCTTTGTATTGCAGCAAGAAGAGAGGAATATGACGAATAAAAATAAAGCTATAAGAATATTTTTTATTATCTCCTTAGCAATTCATATATATATATTATTTTACTTTAATAATATATTCTCTGTAAAAACACCTGAGAAAAGGATAGAGATAGAACTAAAAGAAATAAAGGAAGAAAAATCTCCTCAAATTTTATTTACGCCAAAGAGGGTTAAACAAGTAATTCCTAATTTAAATCCAATAAAAGGCATAGAACATCAAATAAAACTTAGGCAATATCCAAAGACTGTTGCAGAACCTATTAAAGAAATAGAATATGAACCTATTTCAATAACAGATGCATTTAGTTTCTTTCCAAAACATTACAAATTTAATAATATCAATAAAAATTCTGCCAAAGAAAAAACTTCTCCAATTTCTTATTATTTGCAACTTGTTAAACAAAAAATTGAAAAAAATAAAAGATATCCATTACTTGCAAGAAATAAAGGAATTGAAGGTGAAGTATTGTTAAAATTTGAAATTTTAAAAAATGGAAAAGTAAAAAGTATAAAAATAGTTAAATCCAGTCATTATCAGATTTTAGATAAGGCAGCTATAGAAAGTATTAAAAAAGCTAATCCATTTCCGCCTTTTCCAAAAGAATTAAAAGAAAATTCGCTGATTATAAATATATCTTTACGTTTTGAATTGAAAGATATGTAAATAAAAAATAAGGGGGGTATATGAAAAAATTAATTATTAATACTTTTGTATTAACTTTCTTTTTCATACCTATTGTTTGGGCACAAGAATCTGGGAAAAAACCAAAGGAAGTAGAGATAGGAAAAGTGGTAATAACTGCCACAAGAACAGAAAGACCAGTAAAGGATGTGCC
>JAJSZS010000067.1 GCA_030262725.1 Candidatus Desulfofervidus auxilii
GCTTCATAACCTAAAAAACGACCACATTTTGAACACTTAACAATGCTTGGCTTTTGCATCTTTATTGACTCCAGATGTTTTTGTTGATATATTAAAAGAAAAAATGCCAGAAGTCAATCTAAAAAAAATAACAGATTCCTTTTTTATTAAAAATGTGTATATTGCACGAACAAGACTTAAAGTGGCAACAGATTATCGCTTAATATCTACAACTTCTAAAGATTCCATAATTTCTATAGATATTCCTTTTTTATTAAAAGCTGAAGAGAAATATTTTAAATTGCCAAAAACAGAAATTTCAGTTCCTAGAGAAAAAATAATGTTCTTTAGCCATTTCCCTTTTGCTGTATTTTTGGATACAAAGCTTACATTCAATTTTAAGGATATGAAAAAAGAGATAACTTTTTATTATTTGTCTCCTTATATACCTAACATAGAGATTGAAAATGGACAAATAACTTTTTTATTGACTTTTTTTGTTGCATTGAAGGGGCTAACATGAGAAAATTAAGTGATTTTTTTAAGGGAGAAGCACGTTTTATTGCAGTAACCTCCTTAATGGAAGATATTTTAAAGCTTTGTTTGAATTCTAGATATAGTCTTTTTTTTGATATAAATCTTATGAATATAGAAATCTGTTATAGAGCTGATTGGATGGTGTTATATGAAAAATATACACAATTTTATAGATTTTATATGCCCATGCTTTTTTATCTCTTTTTAAAAGTAGATTTTTTAAAGAAAGGTGAGGATTTTTATATGGAATTAAATTATAGAAAAAGATATATAATTTTTCGTTCATTGATGCCATATTTGCTTTATGAAAAAATAAACACTAGAATTATTCATTTGAACCCTTTTTTAATAGCTATTTGTGCTCTTTTGCCTAATTTTGAAAAAGATAAAATTATTATTAGGGGCATGCGCCAGCTATGAAAAAATTGACTAGATTTTTTAAAGGAGAAAAAGCTTTTGATGTTTTTAATATTTATCCTTATATATATGTGCATGACTTTTTAGCAATTGATTTAAAAACGGAAAATAAAATATATAGTCTTGGTTTAATTATAGGTTTCATAAATAAAGAACTTGCAGGTAAAAATGACTCAAAACACTTATATTCTAAATATGATGTATTTTATTCATATAGGTCATATTTACCAATGATTTTTTATTTATTTTTGAAAATAGATTATTTTAAAGAAGGTAAATATTTTGCATGTCATATTGCTTTACCAAAAAAAAGAAGACATATACTTTTTGAAGGGCACAAAATATTTGATGAAACAATAAATCCTATAGTTTTTTACTTCAATCCATTTTTAATATCCCTATGTGCTCTTTTACCCAATTTTAAAACTGATAAAATTATTCTTAGGGGGTATATACCAGAATGGGTATAAAAAAATTAACTAGACTTTTTAAAGGAGATGAAGGTTTTGACGCTGTAGATAGTTATGATTATATAGCTGACCTTTTAAGAATTGATTTAAAAACCGAAAATAAAATATATAGCCTTGATTTAAGTATAGGTTTAATGAATAAAGAACTTGCAGGTGAAACTGGCTCACAATACTTATATAAGAAATATGATGTATTTTATTCATATAGGTCATATTTGCCAATGGCTTTTTATTTATTTTTAAAAATGGATTATTTTAAAGAAGGCAAATATTTTGAATATTATATTGTTTTTTATGAAACTTATTCACTTAAAAGACAAAGATATATAGCTTTTGAAGAAAAAAAGATTTTTTATGAAAGAATAAGTCCTATAGTTTTTTATTTTAGTCCTTTTTTAATAGCTCTTTGTTCTCTTTTGCCTAATTTTAAAAGTGATAAAATTATTTTTGGTGAGGGGTATATGCCAGAATGGGTATAAAAAAATTAACTGATTTTTTTCAAACACTTCAACGTTTTCATGCTGTAAGTGATTATAGGTTAGTAAGGGATGGTTTGGATGTTTACTTAAATACTAAATTGCATAGATATGACGCTTTTTTAGGTATATTTGTAGTAAATAAAGAACTTGCACAAAAAACATCTGATAGCTTATATGCTTCATGTTATCAGATTTATAAGTCATATTTGCCAATGGCTTTTTATCTCTTTTTAAAAATAGATTTCTTAAAAAG
This sequence comes from Candidatus Desulfofervidus auxilii, assembly GCA_030262725.1. NCBI lineage: Bacteria > Pseudomonadati > Thermodesulfobacteriota > Candidatus Desulfofervidia > Candidatus Desulfofervidales > Candidatus Desulfofervidaceae > Candidatus Desulfofervidus > Candidatus Desulfofervidus auxilii. The sequence continues at coordinate 2,136 of JAJSZS010000067.1, forward strand.
GGGTAGTAGTTTTTATTATGAAATTCATCCACTTAAAAAAGAAAGATATATAACTTTTGAAGCAGCAGGAGAGATTTTTTATGAAAAAATAGACCCTATAGTTTTTTATTTTAGTCCTTTTTTAATAGCTCTTTGTTCTCTTTTGCCTAATTTTAAAAGTGATAGAATAATAATTAGAGGCTATAGACCATTATGGATTAAAGGCTATGTGCCTACGAAATCATAATTAAAAGGTTAAAATCATGGATAAGAAGATAGCCATACTTATTGAAAGATTTATCAGAGACCAAGCTAATAATTTTCGGTTAAGAGGTAAACAAATAAGCCCATGGACAATTAAAGCTAGAGTTTATGATTTAAAAGAATTTTTTAATTTTGTTCAAAAAGAGCCAGAACAGGTTACTCAAGATGATGTGAGGGAATATTTATTAAATTTAAGATATAACCTTGTGAAAAATAACACTTATAATCGTAAACTTACAAGTTTAAGAGTGTTTTTTAAATGGGCACATGAGCAGGGTATTATAGATCCTTTAGAAATTAAACCAACGGAACCTTTTAAAACAGCTCCTATTGAAAAAACTGAAACAATATATTTGCCAATGAGTAAATTTAAGGATTATGTAAGAGTTGTTGCTGTTGTATGTAATGAACCCTACCGCACTATGTTATTATTTATACCTCTTACTGGCTTACGTGTTAGTGAATGCATTGAGCTCACTTTTAGTGATTTAATAGAAAAAAATCACAAAAAATATTTAAGAGTAGTAGGTAAAGGAAGTAAAGTTAGAATTATTCCATTAATAAGACAAGCAGATAGACTTTTAAACTGGTATTTGCATAAATATAGAAAAGCAATCAAATATGTGCCTTTTATCAGAAAATGGGTAGGTGATAAAGTTTATGAAACACAATATATTTTTGTTACTAAAAGAGGTGAAAAAGTTATATATCAGTCACTTTATAAACAAATCCAAAAAGTTAAAGAAGTGTTTGGAATGCCCAATTTAACAATTCATAAATTAAGACACACTTTCAGCTCTTATCTGTATCAGCTAGGAGTTGATTTAAAAATCATTCAGGAATTATTAGGACACTCATCTATTCAAACAACATCAGATATTTATGTGCATGTGCCTTCTGAAAAACTTGAAGAAGCAGTAGAAAAATTGGAGGACATTTTTAAATGAGAAAAATAGGAGATTTTTTAAAAGGAAATTGTGATTTACAAGTTTTTTCAGCAAGAAAGCCCTACCCTTTAGGGTATGGGATGAATTGCTTTTTTTAATATAACATTTTTT
>JAJSZS010000068.1 GCA_030262725.1 Candidatus Desulfofervidus auxilii
GAAAGACATATTTATTCTAACTATATATATTTTACTAATTTGATATTTCTCTTATATAGATATAAAAATATTATAATATGTAGAAATATTTTGAAGGGTTTCTTCAGATATAGTTATTATCTCTATGAATAAATTACATTAGATTAATTGTAGTAATATTTATATATTTAAGAGAACGATAATTATTTGAATTTATTTTGGTGAATTATATGAAGATATTTGAGAAATGGAAATATCTAGTATTTACACTATTTCTAGCATTTATATTAATTTCACTAAGTATTTTAGCAAATACATATACTATTCAAATAGTTAGTGTTGAGACTACTGATATGGAGGGGAATCCTAAGACTACATTTAAGTGTGGAGAATTCGTCGTTGTAAAGGTTACAATAAAATCACTACTCACATATGAAGCTCAAGACTATTTACTTATAGTTGAAGTATTTAACCCTCGTGACGTAGTTATTGCACTAGGATTTACAAGTGGAAGCCTTGCTCCCGGAGAACAGGTCAGTACTGGATACGGTTTTAAGATACCGGAATGCTGTACCCCCGGAACCTTTAAAATAAAGGTATTTGTATGGAATGGATGGCCAGCTGCGCTTGGAGAAAATTGGAAAGCCTTAAGCGCACCTGATACAACTACAATAACTGTCAAAGCTTAGGGGAGAAAAATGAAAGAAAAAATAATTTCATTAATATTACCATTAATATTACTAACAATTGTTACAGTACAGACTATATCCGTTTCTTATGTCGTAACTGTTGAAACAGATAAGATAAAATATCATCGCTACGAAGTAGTATATATTACAGTGACGATAACGGAGAACGGTAATCCAGTAAAGGGTGTCGTTGTCGGTATACAGGTGGATGATCCTGATGGCAACCCAATTTATGTCGAGCAAGGTACAACTGATGATAATGGGAAAGTGTCATTTCATTTTACGGTTGGAGATCCATGTTGTCCAGCTAAATATGGATGGTATAATGTCACTGCATCAACTCCTGGAGGAAAAGCCACAACCAAATTTCAAGTCGTACCTAGACCACCAGTTGGAGGTAAGATAGAGAAGATAGATAAAATAGAGTTACTATCATTATTGATAATGGATAATTTAGGCCCAATAATACTGACAGCAGCTATCATATTTATTATATGCTGTACCATTAAAATGTTTTCACATAAAGAAAAATAAATATATATTTTAGTTAAATCATTTTAATTTTTGGTGGAAAATTGAATAAATCAATTTTAATTATCATAATGCTTTTAATTCCCTATATTTCAACTACTTCTTCACCTCTATCCGTTACTACAAATAAGAGTGAATATGCACCTGGTGAAAAAGTTACCATTACTGTCTCAGGTTCTCCTGGAACAGTTGTAGGCATTCAGGTTTTAAAACCCAATGGTGTAACAAATTCTGTGGATCAAGTTACTATTGGAAGTAATGGTAAAGCATCCACTTCTTTTAGACTTCCAGATGATAATCTAGGTGTATGGAAGGTTGTAGCTACTGGTGGAGGAGAGAAGGCAGAAACTACTTTTAAGGTTAAAGGTACTAGTAGTATTACTATTAGCGTTGATAAGAAGTTTATTGTTTTAGGCGAATCTGTAACCATTAGTGGTTCGATTAAACCAGCTGTTTCTACCACAGTTAAAATTGAATATAGTAAGGGTGGTGGATGGAGTACTCTAAGAACTGTACAGGCATCTAAGGGTAAATATTCGCTTACATGGACTCCTGAAAGCGAGGGAAGCTATAGACTAAGAGCTTCATGGAGTGGAAATGATAAATATTTTGGTGCTACAAGTTCGGTAGTCTCATTTACAGTTTCCAGTAAACAGAGATCAACGATTACGCTTGAGGTAAGTCCTAGTGAGGTAAATGTGGGTGAAAAATTAACTGTATCTGGATGTCTATCTCCCTCTATAGCATCAACCGATATTTTATTAATTTATACGGGTCCTGGTGAAAGAAAGATTAGGAAGACTGTTAAAACCGATTCTAATGGATGTTTTAATGATATATTTACGCCGAATGCTTCGGGATCGTGGAGTGTGAAGGCTGTTTGGAGTGGAAATGAAGACTATTTGGGTTCAAGTAAATCGGTTGGATTTAAGGTAAGAAATGTATTGTCTTTATCACTATATCTTAAGGCAAATATTGTTCAGATTGGAGACCATGTAATTTTATATGCAAATATTTCACCTCAAATAGATGGTTTAAAAATATTTTTTGAATATAGTAGTGATAGGGTTAATTGGACGCTTCTTGGAAGCACATATACTAATAAGGAGGGAGTTGCAGCACTCCTAGTAAGTTTAGATAAAGTTGGAAAATATTTTATTAGAGCCAAGACTCTGGCTACAGAAGAATATTCTGAGTCAATCTCAAATATAGTTGATTTAGCGGTGAAAACTGAGTTAAAGGATATCGAAACCATTGAAAAGACTTTAAATGAAACTAAGTCTTTGTTAAATAAATGCCAGGAAACTGTTGAAAAATATGAGAAAATTCTGTCTAGTCTAAGCATGAATGCCACAGAACTTTTAGAAGAACTAGTTAGACTAAAGAGTAATTTAAATAAAACTATGGAAGAACTAAATAGTACTAAGAAAGAGTTAATTAATTTAAAGTCCAAACTGGAGGAGTCTCAGAAAATTATTAATTCAATGACATTTATGCAATACATATATGCTGGACTGGGATTTATATCTGGAGCCATAGTTGGAGCTCTACTAATCTATACGAGAAAAAGAAAGAAAAATCGAAAAGTTAAAGCTAACCAAAACTCCTAATATTATACATAGATAATTTAATCAATATATCAATTACTTCCTATTCCACTATATCTTTAATAAAGTATATATATTTGTATATGTAAATAATTTATTCAAAATAAGGTTAAGATGATATTCAGTGAGATTTGAGAAACTTGTATTTACAAAGAGATATATAAAACGTTTAAAAATCATGGCTTTAAGGAGAGGTGTATGGTTTAGACTTCACAGGAGTGAACGTGTATTGATAAATCTAATTATAATGTCCCTAAAATATGTTAGAAGCCGAGTTCTAATAAATATATTAGTTAGAATAGTTGATAAAATATCTCCAACGGCAGCCTATATGTATAAAGCATATCAAATAGGAATAAAAATGGTGAAGCTGAGAGTAAAACATGCAAAACAGATAGGATATAAATATAGAATAAAATTATTAAATGATATAAACTATATAATATATCTAGGAATATGGTATCTAAATACATCACCAATATATAGACCAAATA
>JAJSZS010000069.1 GCA_030262725.1 Candidatus Desulfofervidus auxilii
TGAAAATTTAGAATTTTTAAAAAATGTAGTTAGTGAAACTTATTTAATTAAAAAGAATAGTCATTTAATTGGGTTAACTTTAAAAAGACTTAATTTAAGATCTAAAACTGGAGCTACAATTATAGCTATAAAAAGAAATGGAGAATTTATAGTTAATCCACCAGCTAACTTTTCTTTTAAAGAAAATGATATTTTAATAATTATAGGAACTGAAGACCAATTAAATAAAGCTTTAGCCTTTTTAGAAAACCCTTTTTCTTAATTTAAAATTATACTTGATTTAAGTCAAACTTAGCATAAAAACTTCTACTCTTGACAAAATAGATAAAAAGGTTATTTTAAGTTACAAAATAAAAAATGGGGCCGTAGCTCAGCGGGAGAGCGCGTGAATGGCATTCACGAGGTCGTGGGTTCAAGTCCCACCGGCTCCATATAAAAGTATTTAATTATTCTCTCTACCATAAATATCATCAATTCTTATTATATCATCTTCTTCCAGATATTCTCCACTTTGTACTTCAATAATTTCTAAAGGAATTTTACCTGGATTTTCAAGACGATGTAAAGTAGTTGGAGGAACAAATATTGATTCATTCTCATGAATAAAACTTTCTTTTTCTCCAATAATTACTTTAGCAGTTCCTCTAACAACAATCCAATGTTCAGAACGGTGATAATGCATCTGTAAACTGAGTTTAGCACCTGAGTTCACTACAACTTTTTTTATTTTATATCTTGATCCTTCTTCTAAAACTGTATAACTTCCCCAGGGTCTAAAAACTGTTTTATGTTCAAGCACACTTGGATGTTTATTCTTTTTAAGTAAATTTACAATATCTCTTACTTTTTGGGATATATCTTTTTTAATGATTAAAATAGCATCATCTGTATCAATAATTGCTAAATCTTCCACTCCGCAAGCTACAACAAGTCTTTTATTGCCAAATATAAGAGAATTTTTAGTATCTATAGAAATGACTTCTCCAGTTTTTACATTTTGAGCTTCATCTTTATCTAAAGCTTCATAAACTGCATTCCACGAGCCGATATCACTCCAATAAATATCAAGTGGTAAAACTACAGCTTTATTTGTTTTTTCCATTACTGCATAATCTATAGAAATTTCAGGAAGTTCTGAAAAATTTTTAATTGTTTCTTCAAAACTTAAATCAAAAATTTTAGCAATTTCAGGCTCAAATTTAGCAAGTTCTTCCTGCATAGTTTTTATATCAAAACAAAACATTCCTGAATTCCAAAAATAATTTCCTTCTTCTAAATATCTTTTAGCTGTTTCAAAATCTGGTTTTTCTGTAAATTTTTCTACATAAAATACATCTGATTCAATAATTTTATTAATTTGTTTACTTTTATCAGCTTTGATATAACCATATCCTGTTTCTGGATAAGTAGGTTTTATGCCGAAAGTGACTATATAGCCTCTCTTAGCTAATTTTTCAGCCTTTTCAAGATATTTTAAAAATCTCTCTTCGGGTTTAATAATATGATCTGAAGGTGATATAAAAAGAACTTTATCCTCATCTACATTCATTTTTTCTAAGATAAATTTCATAGCAAGTGCAATAGCAGGTGCAGTATTTCTCATAGCAGGCTCAAGAATAACATTTTTTTCAAGTATATTAAAACCTAAATTTTTAAGTTCTGAAAAAATTAAAAATTTATAATCTTTATTTGTCATAATAATTATATCCTCACACTTCACATATTTTAAATATCTCTCTATTGTCCTTTGAAAAAGTGATTTATTTCCATTTAATCTTAAAAATTGTTTAGGAAAAGTCTTTCTTGAAAGAGGCCATAGCCTTGTTCCTGCTCCACCTGCAAGTATAACTACTTTCATTTTATATTCTCCAGAATTAAAATTTTAAATTTTAAACATTTTAATATAAATTTTTAAAATTTCACAATTATTATAAAATAAATACTAAATTATACTAAATTATAATTTTGATAAAAAATTTACAAAAAGTCATAAATTCTATATTTAAAAAATACTTTAAAAGAGCTTATTTAGTATATGCAAATTGTTTATAATTTATATGGATTACAGAAAATGCTGAACAGATAAAAAGCACTAAAGAAATCTTTGAAAGTATTTATCTCAATTTTTTCCTTTTACTTGACAATTTTTCGTTCTTAATTTAAATTAAAATTTACACTTAAAATGGATTTATTTAGAACTTATGTGAGGTAAAAAATAAAATTAAATTTCTATTGGTTCAATCATTTATTTTAAATTATGTCTCAAGATAAAATAGTAAATTTGAGTCATCAAAAAATTAAATCCTCTTCGAAGGCTTCTGTTTCTCCTTTAGATGAATTAACTCTTAGAACAACTAAAGAAATCGTAATTAAATTCATCGAGATGGGAAGATGCTCTCCTGCTACATTTGAAGAAGTTTTTACTCAGGTTTTTTCTGTGGTAAAAAAAACTTTAAATAAAGATTAATGTATCTTCTTGCCATTCATGGCAGTCCAAGAAAAGGGGGAAATACAGAAATACTTTTAGATTATTTTCTAAAAGGAATAAAAAAAAAGAATATCTCTTTTGAAAAAATAAGACTTTCAGAACTTAAATATCAACCTTGTATAGAATGCGGAAAATGTGAAACTATAGGAGAGTGTGTTATTGAAGATGATTTTCAAGAACTTTATAAAAAAATTCTAAAAGCTGATTTTTTAGTAATTTCCACTCCCATCTTCTTTTACAATCATACTTCTTATGTTCAGGCTTTTTTTGAAAGATTTCAAGCTTTTTGGGCAAGAAAATATCTTCTTAAACTTCCTCATCCTTTAAATAAAACTACAAAAGGTATTATTCTTTCTATTGGAGCAACTAAAGGAAAAAATCTTTTTGAAAGTGTTATAAAGAGTTTTAAATATGCTTTAGATACTATTTATGGAGTTTATATTGGTGGACTTTTTTTGAGAGGTATTAATAAAAAAGGCGAAATCCTAAATTATCCAGAATATTTAGAAATTGCTAAAAATATTGGCTTTAAACTTTCTTCTCTTTCAGAAGAAGAAATTATTAAATTTCCTGAAAAATTAAATTTAAACACAAGTTCTACTCCTTAAATCATTTATGTTTTTCAAAAAGTTTTTTATATCCTCTTGCTCTTTCTTCAATATTTTCAGCCATCCATATATCACTCACTATAGCTAACATATCAGCTCCAAGTTCTATCA
>JAJSZS010000070.1 GCA_030262725.1 Candidatus Desulfofervidus auxilii
GGCACATCCTTTACTGGTCTTTCTGTTCTTGTGGCAGTTATTACCACTTTTCCTATCTCTACTTCCTTTGGTTTTTTTTCGGACTCCTCTGCCCAAACAATAGGTATGGAAAGAAAAATCAATACAAAAGTATTAATAATTAATCTTTTCATAACACCCCCTTTATTTTTATCTTTCCTATTTTCACATCTTTATTTTTAAAAAATTTAGAAATTCGCTCTTATCCCACCCCAAAATTCTATACCATCTATATCATATTCATCAGGGACATTTTTTTTATTAAAAATGTTATCTATACGACCAAAAATAGAAACATACTTTCCGATATCTCTGGTTAAAGCAAGATTGAATATGGTGTAACCGCTTAATTTATTATAATCACTATCATATCTTTGTCCTATGTATATAACTTCAGGGTTTATATTGAGATTAATTCCAGGAATTGTCCAATTAAGTTCCAAAGTTAATTTATGTTTCGGTCTATAAGTAAGCTCTTTTTTTGTTTTTTTATCTTCGGTATCTAAGAAAGTATATCCAAATATTGCAGATAAATTGTCTTTAATCTGACTGGCTAAGCTAAATTCCACTCCTTGAGTCATTGCCTTACCTATATTTTCCCAATACAAATCCCAAGGAAACAAAGGAAAACCAAATCTTGGATGGAATTTCTTTACAATCCTGTGGTGTATTAACTCCCGAAGTTCATTTCTGAAATAAGATAATTTAACTAAGAGCTTTTCTGAAAATTTATATTCTGCACCTACCTGATAACCAACGGATTTTTCTGGTTCTAAGTCAGGATTGGCATGAACAAAATAAGGACCCATTCTCCAGCCATCTGCATAAAGTTTAACTAAAGTAGGACTTCTAAAAGCTCTTCCCACAGATGCCCTTAACTTAAAATTTTCAGTTACCTTATAAAGCAGGCTTGCTTTAGGATTAATTTCTGTTCCCCATCTATCATGGTCATCTATACGTACTCCCAAAACAAAAATAAAAGGTGAAAAATCTATCTCGTCCTGAATAAAGAAACTATGAAAACTCTGATCTGCTTCATAGGCTTTTCCTTTATCATTTATATCTTCTTTGTAATAATAATAACCAGCTGTAAGGGTATGAATATTTAAAATTAGCCGACTATAATTTATTTCTATTTCATAAGCATCCCTATGCCAGTCTGAAGATTTATCAACTGTCCAGTGTTTGTAATTAAACCAGGAACCTCTTAATTTCAGCTTGGATGATTCATCAGGAGTCCATTCGCAGAGAGAATTTAGGCTAATTCTTTGCTGTTTTCGTTCTTCATATTTCATTTTATGCTCAGAATAATAAGGTTTAAGAATTAATCTAAATTTAGGAGTGAATTCATATTCAAAACTTCCCTGAAATATATTTTCCCAGAATTCGTCATATTTTTTATGAATCCCGTTTGACCTTCTATAAGTATAATTAAGGAAACTTCCAAATTTATTCCTTTTAAATCCTGTACTTGCTTCATGAACTTGGATTGAGCGGGTACCAAAAGAGGTAGAAGCAAATGCACTTAATTTCTTTGGTGCAGATTTAGTAATAATATTAATCACCCCAGCTACAGCATCACTTCCATATAAAGCAGAAGCAGGTCCTTTTACAACCTCAATTCTTTCCACTGCTTCTATAGGAATCTGTTGTAAATCAACAGCTGCTGCATGTCCTCCCAAAATTCTTTGTCCATCAACTAAAATTAGGGTATGTTTTGCATCAAGTCCTAACATTTTAACCTTTCCCTTATCACCCCAATGGCCACAATTTTTATCAATCTTTATCCCTGTTAATAACATTAAAGCATCCTGAACCGTTTTTATATTTCTGGCTTTGATTTCTTCTTTAGTAATTACCTCTGCTATTGCTGGAACATCACCTAAAGTACGTTTTGTTTTTGTAGCAGTAATTATAACCTGACCTAAATCAATTATTTTCTTTGGCTTTTCTTGCGCTGAAGCCATGGGCATGGAAGCAAAAAAGAAAACCAATGCAGAGACAATGGTTAATCTTTTCACAGTCTCACTTATAATAGTCTTATCTTTTCTCGGGATTGCTATCTTCATCTTTTATCCTCCTGCTTATTTTTGCTGCTACATCACTTTAAAACATTATCTTTACCTCACCAAAGACCATCTGTCCTGACATCTAATTCTTAGAAGGTATATTTTAATCCAGCCATTACAGTGGTGCCCGGAAGATAGTAGTAATAATAATGTCTATATTTTTCATCCCAAATGTTATCTATATTTAAAAATATCTCCATATTACCTCTCATATAAGTTGGTAATGGTATAATACGGGATATCCTTAAATCACCTACTACATATTTATCAATAGGCTTTTTATTTTCTTCATCGTAATAAACTTTTCCCATATAGGTGCAATATAGAGCTATAGTGAATAATCTGGGATTATCATAAATTATACTCCAGTTTGCCATATGCTTAGGTGTATAAGGGAGTAATTTTCTCTCAGTTTCAGGTGCCAAAGGATTTTTTATTACTTTTGAAACATTATATGTATAATTAGCTTTGATTTTAAAATGTTTAAAAAAGGTATAATCTATCCCAACTTCAATACCATTTATACGCACTTTTCCTACATTTACTTTTTGTCTCACTTCTTGTCCTGGTTCAGGAGTAAAATAAGAAGGAATTTCATGTGGTTCTAATTCTTTTCTATATATAAAATCTGTAAATGCACTCCAATAAGCAGTAAATGAAAGATTAAAATCCTTAGCTATTTTAAATAATTCATAAAATGGTTTAGTATCAAATCCAACATCTATAGAATAAATCATCTTTTCAGGCTCAAGTTCCGGGTTTCCTATATCAAAAAGTGTTGCTCCATGGGGACCTGATCTATAAAGACTATAAAGGTCTGGAGCCCTAAATCCCTTCCCATAAGATACTCTAAATCTGGTATAATCTGTTAAATGATAAACTAATCCTGCCTTAGGTGACCAGTAATCTTCAGTGCTTTCTGGATATTTAAAAGTTATTTC
>JAJSZS010000071.1 GCA_030262725.1 Candidatus Desulfofervidus auxilii
ATTTATATTTGCTGCAAAGACTGCACGGAAATATACACAACGGACAATGATTTTTTGAAAGCTGGGAAAAAGAAACCCAAAGTGGTTTTAATGAAGAGACAGTAAATTGATTTTTCTTAAAGGTTTTTCAGAACAGCTCGAATTCTGTCGCAATCTTCAGCAAGATTTAAAAAAATTATTCGAAACACTTATCAAATTTTTTGAGAAAAAAGATTCATAAAATCAAAAATTTTAAAAATTTCCTTGACTAAAGGAAAAAATTCTATATAATTTTCCTTATGCAAAGGAAAGAAATTTTAAAAACTATTATTAGAGAATTCCATACAAGGAAACTGCCTGCACTTATTAAAAGAAAACTTTCTTTACCTTTTAACTCTGGAAAAATTATTACGGTAATTGGTCCAAGGAGAGCTGGAAAAACCTATCTTTTATATCAACACATTTTGACTCTTATTGAAAAAGGAATAAAAAAGGAAAGAATTCTTTATCTTAACTTTGAAGATGAAAGGCTTGATCTTTTCCCACAAACTTTGGATTTTATCATTCAAGCATATAGAGAACTTTATCCAGAACTTGATTTGGAAAAATGTTATTTTTTCTTTGATGAGGTTCAGAATATTGAAGGATGGGAAAAATTTATTAGAAGAATTTATGATACAATCAGTAAAAATATTTTTATTACTGGTTCAAATTCAAAGCTTTTATCTCAGGAAATAGCCACCTCTTTAAGGGGAAGAACCATAAAGTATGAGCTTTTTCCTTTAATTTTTCAAGAATTTTTGAAATTCAAAAATTTTGACTTTAATGTAGATCTTGATTTTTACAATCCCCAAAAGAAAGCAATTCTTATCAACCTTTTTAAAGAATATTTGCTTTTTGGTGGCTTTCCAGAAATTCCTTTTCTTGAAGAGGAGTTAAAAATTAAAACCTTGCAAGAATACTTTGAAGTAATGCTTTATAAAGACATTGTGGAAAGATATAGTATCAAAAATACATTAGTTTTAAAGTATTTTCTAAAAAGGCTTGCAGAAAATGCAAGCAAATTTTTATCCATTCACAAAATTTATAATGAACTTAAGTCTCAAGGAATAAGAGTGAGCAAAGATGCACTTTATAAATATCTTGAATTTGCTGAAAATGCTTACTTTATTAAACTTATAAAAAAGCATTATAAATCTCTTGTCAAGTCTGAGCTCGCAGAAAAAAAGGTTTATCTGATTGATTCTGGCATGTTAAAAAGCATAAGACATTTAGGAGAAGAAGGGAAAGGCATTCTTCTTGAGATGGTAATTTTTAAAGAGCTTCTTCTTTTTAGCTCAGAAGTAGTCTGTTTTAAAGAAAAAAAAGAATGTGACTTTATAGTAAATCAGAAAATGGCTATCCAAGTTTGTTATAGTATAGAAGATGAAAATACTTTAAAAAGAGAAATAGAAGGACTAAGGGAAGCCTGTAAATATTTTAATTTAAAAGAAGGGTATATTATAACTTTTGACCAAAAAGAAGAGCTGGATGTAAAAGAAAATTTAAAAGTTTATATAATTCCTGCTTATGAATTTATTCTAAAATTTTTAAACTAATACCTCGTACCTCAAACAAAAAGAATCATAAAAATGGATTAACTATTTCTATACCTGCTATTTTCATTCTATTATAAAGATCTTCTCTTTTCCACTTTTCTATAATACCTCTATTTTTTTAGCTATAGCTGCAATTTTTCTATGAACTTCTTTATACTTTTCTTCTTCCCCTAAAAATCTTTCAATTTGCTCTCTAACTAAAGCTGAAACACTTTTGCCCTGCAAACCTGCTATCCTTTTAAGTTTTTTCCAGGTTTCTTCTGATATCCCTACTGTTAATATCTTTGTAGCCATGCTTAACTCTCCTTACTTAATTTTTAATAAATTTTTAATAATTTATTAAAATATTAAAATATAATTTTTTATTGTCAAATATTTCCTTAATGAATAAAAGTTTTTCAGACAGCTTAAATTTTATTATAGCCTCCAAAAAGATTTAAAAAAATTATTTGAAGCACTTATTAAAATTTTTTGAGAAAAAATGAGCGTTTTTAATTAAGAAATTCTTTTTAAATATTCATCAAAATCAGAGTCAAAACTAAGTATCCATTCTATTCCATATTCTTTAGCTCCAACCACCAAAAGAGCATCATTAAAATTAAGTTCTCCCCCAGAATTAAGACAAATTTCTTTAATTTCTGAAAACTTTTCTTCTTTCTCTTATCCTTCTGCCTAAGACCGAAAGCGTTTCTGCATAAACCACATCCGTAAAAATTAATTCCAATTCAGTAAGTCTCTTTTTAAGTTTTTCAGCCCTTTGATGTAAACTATCCCGTACATCAAGGAAAGCTACCAAAAATGAAGTATCTACCAAAACAAATTTATCATTCATAGATAGCCTCAGAATCCTTAAGAGCATCCGTGCTTCCCTTATCCAAAAACTTGCTTATTCCTCCTACCACCTCTTTCGGTTATCGGAAAATTACTGTTATCATCAGACAAATAGGAGAATTTACAAAGATCTCATCCTAAATCTTCTATCATTCTTCTAACAACCTTCAGCATTAAAGGTAAATGCTTTTTACATACAGTGAAAACAACCTCTTCGTCTATATCAAAATAGTGATGAGCAATAACATCTCTCATTTTCTTTGCTTTCTCCCATTCAACTTGAGGATACCTCAATAAAAGTTTTCCTTCTGTTATTTTATCTATTTGTTTTAAAGCTTCTCCTATAGCTATTAACTGCATACATATGGAGTCCAGTTTTTCCAAACCTTTTTCATCTTTTACAAAATCATCTGGTTCATTAATTATAGAAAACCTTTTTAAAATAATATTTAATCGAATTTTCTATTTGTCTTAATATTTCTAAAACAAGTTCTTTATCATACATAAATTACTTCTTTTTCAATTCTTTTTTTTAAAATTTTATTTATATTTTTTCTCAATCTAATCAAATCAATTTTA
>JAJSZS010000072.1 GCA_030262725.1 Candidatus Desulfofervidus auxilii
TGCTTGCTTTATTTCATCTTTAATAGACCTATATTGAGCTTTAAGATCAAGTAATGGTATATTCACTTATTCCTCCTTTACTAAGCCATTTTCTTTTTTGTATTTTTTACCACATGCAGGACAAACAGCTGTATCACTTGCAAATTGAAGCTTTGTCCCACATTCACACATCCAACCTGTAATTTTAGCAGGGTTGCCTATAACAAGGGCATATGGAGGAACATCCTTTGTTACCACTGCGCCAGCACCAATAAAAGCATATTCTCCGATAGTATGGCCACATATAATAGTAGCATTAGCTCCAATCGTTGCTCCTTTTTTAACAATTGTTTGTTTAAATTCATGTTTACGAGGGATGTGGCTTCTTGGATTAAGCACATTAGTAAAAACCATAGAAGGACCACAAAAAACATCATCTTCTAATATTACTCCTTCATAAACACTTACATTATTTTGAATTTTTACATTATTTCCAATTTTTACTCCTTTACCTATAAATACATTTTGCCCAATGACACAATTTTTGCCAATTTTAGCCCCTTTCATAATATGGCAAAAATGCCAAATTTTAGTACCCTCTCCAATTTCACATGGTTTATCTATTATAGCTGTAGGATGAATAAAACATTTTTCAGGCTGAATCTTTAATTCTATTACTGCTCCATTTTTTTCTAAAGAGCGCTGGCATGCATCTAATACTTTAAGTACTTTAAGCCCTTCTTGACCGTCTGTTTTGGGTTTATTGCGAGTTTCAATACAATGTAAAAAATGAAGGCATTCTTCTCTTAATGGCTCCTTCATTTCAAATTCTACTTTTACTGCTTCAGCCATTTCAGGCACAGGCATGCGATTGATCCAATTGATTTTATGAGGGAAAAGAAGAAGTTTTTTATCTTTGCTTACATCATCAAATTGAGCCATCTTTTTATCGCCAATTACTATCAATTTTTGTTCTTTGTATGGATGTAACCAACTAACAAAAATATGAGATTTAACACCACTTGGGAAATTTAAAGTAGAAACCGTAACATCAGCAATATGAGGATGTAAATAATTTCCACCAAAAGCAGAGACTTCATTTGGTGTTTCTTCTAAAAAATATAAAATAATTGATATATCATGTGGGGCAAAACTCCAAAGGATATTTTCTTCACGACGGAATTTCCCTAAATTTAAACGATTTGAATAAATATATTGAATTTTACCTAATTCGCCTGATTTTATTAATTCTTTAAGTTTAATTACAGCTGGATGATATTGAAGAAGATGACCTACCATTAAAATTACATTTTCTTTTTCTGCAAGTTCTACTAACTCCTTTGCTTCATCTACATGTAAGGCGAGAGGCTTTTCTACTAAAACATCTTTTTTATGTAAAATAGCTTCTTTGGCTAATTGATAATGTGTTTCTGCAGGGGTGGCAATAACTATTCCCTGAATTGTTTTATCTTTTAAAACAGCAAGATAATCTTGAGTTAATCTTATATTTGGATAATTTTCAGCATAAAATTTAAGCCTTTTTTCATCTTTATCACAAATAATTGAAAGAGCACCTAATTGGAAAAAGTTTCTTACATGATTTTTACCCCAATATCCAGCCCCAATTACACCAATGTTGATATTCATAGGAAACTCCTTTTTTGTATTTGGAAAAATTTAAAACATTTTTCATTAAGGTCAAGAGAAAATTTATTTTTTAAAAATAAATATATAAGAGAATTTAAAAATGAGAGAGCACATATTTTTTATAGTAGCTTGTTTGCTTTTCCTTTTTGTCTCTACACCAGCAATTGCTTTAATGACCATTTTCACAGAAATTACTTTATTTTTTTGGATTAAGTGTTGGATTGAAAGAGTAGATGAGCAGATAATAACTTCCCAATCATTCTCTTTGTCTTGTAAATGAGATTGACAATAAAAACATAGTGATTTATTATTTTATTAATTATTTAATAATTAATTAAAAGGAGTTAAACATGGCTACTAAAATATTGACAATAGCGGTTTCGGAAGAAATTTGGAAGAAAATTAAACAAATCGCGGCTTTACAGGGGAAAAGTATATCAGCCTTGATGAGAGAACAAATAGAAAAATTTTTAGGGGAAGAAAATAGATATACAGAGGTTCATGAAAGAATTGCAAAGATAGCTAAGGAAAACAGAGGCAAGTTAGAAAAGTGGAAAAGAGAAGATCTTTATGATGTATAAAGCTTTTTTTGATACTAATATTTTAGCCTACGAATTTGATAAGAGTGAACATAGAAAACAGGCTTTAGTAGTAGATTTGATTAATGAATGGAGACCTTCAGGTCGGATGATAATTTCGACTCAGGTGCTTCAAGAACTTTATGTAGTTTTAACACAAAAGCTTAAACCTGCTTTAAAAGAAGAGATAGCTGAAGAAATTATTCAAAATTATAGTAAACTTGATATAGTGATAATTGATCCTTCCCTAATTTT